>NZ_JBIVMY010000006.1:115873-181227 GCF_044753325.1 Pseudomonas sp. NPDC088414
TATGGACAGTTGCGGACAGCCTCAGTTTTTACGGGATTCGCCATTGGGGGGCCGGGTATTTCGCGATCAATGACGCCGGTCGCGTCGAAGTTCGTCCGAACGGCCCGAGCAGCTCGCCCATCGACCTGTTCGAACAAGTCGACCAACTGCGCAAGAGCGGCTTGTCCTTGCCGTTACTGGTGCGTTTCCCCGACATCCTGCAAGACCGTGTCCGTCAGCTGACCGGTGCTTTCGACTCGAACATCGAGCGCCTGGAATACCAGAGCAAGTACACCGCGCTGTACCCGATCAAGGTCAACCAGCAAGAAGCGGTGATCGAGAACATCATCGCCACCCAGAACGTTTCCATCGGTCTGGAAGCCGGCTCCAAGCCTGAGCTGCTGGCGGTGCTGGCACTGGCGCCGAAGGGCGGAACCATCGTTTGCAACGGTTACAAGGACCGCGAGTTCATCCGTCTGGCGTTGATGGGCCAGAAGCTCGGCCACAACGTGTTCATCGTGATCGAGAAAGAATCCGAAGTCGGTCTGGTGATCGAAGAAGCCGCCTCGCTCAAGGTCAAGCCGCAGGTTGGTCTGCGCGTGCGTCTGTCGTCGCTGGCCTCGTCGAAGTGGGCGGACACCGGTGGCGAGAAATCCAAATTCGGTCTGTCGGCGGCGCAACTGCTGTCGGTGGTCGAGCGCTTCCGCGCCGCCGGCCTCGATCAGGGCATTCGTCTGCTGCACTTCCATATGGGTTCGCAGATCGCCAACCTGGCTGACTACCAGCACGGTTTCAAGGAAGCCATCCGTTACTACGGCGAGTTGCGCAACCTGGGCCTGCCGGTCGATCACATCGACGTCGGCGGCGGTCTGGGTGTCGACTACGACGGTACCCACTCGCGCAATGCCAGTTCGATCAACTACGACATGGACGACTACGCCGGTGTCGTGGTCGGCATGCTCAAGGAGTTCTGCGACGCGCAGAGCCTGCCGCATCCGCACATCTTCTCCGAAAGCGGCCGCTCGCTGACCGCACACCACGCGATGCTGGTGGTGCAGGTGACCGACGTCGAGAAACACAACGACGACGTACCGCAGATCGAAAACAAGGAAGCGCTGCCGGAAACCGTGCAGTGGCTGGTGGACCTGCTCGGCCCGACCGACATCGAAATGGTCACCGAAACCTACTGGCGCGCCACGCACTACATGAGCGACGTGGCTTCGCAGTACGCCGACGGCAAGCTGACCCTGGCGGAAAAAGCCCTGGCCGAGCAATGCTACTTCGCTGTGTGCCGCCGCCTGCACAACTCGTTGAAGGCGCGGCAGCGTTCGCACCGTCAGGTGCTCGACGAACTCAACGACAAGCTGGCCGACAAGTACATCTGCAACTTCTCGGTGTTCCAGAGCCTGCCGGACACCTGGGCGATCGATCAGGTACTGCCGATCATCCCGCTGCATCGTCTGGACGAAGAGCCGCTGCGCCGCGCCGTGCTGCAAGACCTGACCTGCGACTCCGACGGCAAGATCAACCAGTACGTCGACGAGCAGAGCATCGAGACCAGCCTGCCAGTGCACGGTCTGAACGAAGGTGAAGACTATCTGCTGGGCGTGTTCCTGGTCGGCGCCTATCAGGAAATTCTCGGCGACATGCACAACCTGTTCGGTGACACCGACTCGGTGAACATCTATCAGAACGCCGATGGCAGCGTGTACCACGCCGGTATCGAAACCCACGACACCATTGAAGACATGCTGCGTTACGTGCACCTGTCGCCGGAAGAACTGATGACCCACTACCGCGACAAGTGCGCCAGTGCCCGCATCAGTGCCAGCGAACGCACGCAGTTCCTCGATGCCTTGCGTCTGGGTCTGACCCGCTCCTCCTACCTGTCTTCCTGAGTCAGGTCTGTTGCACCGGGTTGTCTGAAATTTTCCCTCAAACTGTGGAAAATTCGGATGACCCGGTGGGACATCTCCCAAATTTCCCGAGAAATGACTGCCTGGCACAGTCCGTAGAGTCATACGGTCTGCTTTTCGCGTAGGTCATTTCCTAAGTTGTACTTCAGCTCTCTACTCGGCCCTGGCTCTCGGCGAGAATCCCCGGCCGCCCCTCCTGTAGAGATCCGCCCATGTTCGAATCAGTCAACGAGCCGTCGTTTCGTCTCGATGTAGCGGGGCTGCCCGACCCCTTCGAGGTGCTGGCCTTTACCGGAAGTGAGGGCATCAGCGAACCCTTTGTCTTTACCATCGATCTGTTGATCGATGATCCGCAATTGAATCTGGCCGGTCTGCTGTATCGCTCGGCGTTCCTGCAGTTCGGCCCCTTGCCAAATGGCTTGAGCGGACAGTTGCAGAGTGTGGTCCAGCATGAGCACGGTGAGGGATGCCGATTGTGTCGGGTGACCCTGGAGCCGAAGCTGAGTTGTCTGGCACTGCGTTTCAGTCAGCGGATTTTCAGCAGTCAGTGTGTGCCGCAGATCCTCGCGCAGGTGCTCAAGGAGCATGGAATCACTGGCACGCAATGCCGCTTTGATTTGCACGGCGACTACCCGGTGCGGACCTTTTGCACGCAATACCGTGAATCGGACCTGCAATTTGTACAGCGGCTGTGCGCGCAGGCACGGATTCATTACTACTTCGAACATCGTCCCAACGGACACTGTCTGGTCTTCGCCGATGATCCGGTACGGTTGCCGGTTTCTGGTGTGGCCTCTGTGGACGCCGGCGCGAGCGCGCCTTCGGTAAGACGCTGGCAGATAGAGGTGCAGGCCGCGGATGCGCACGTGCAGACCGTCGGCACCCGCAAAGCTTATGGCCACAGCGATCTGCCGAGCTTGCGCAGCGCACAGTGGCTGACGCTGACCGCGCATCCCCTGGCCGAGTGCAACCGCCGCTGGTTGCTGAGCCGGATCGAACATCGTGCCGACGCCGGCAGCGAGCCGTGTTACAGCAACCGCATCGTTGCCAGCGCCCAGGCGCCTCTGCCCATGCCGGCCAGCACTTGTGCCAGACCGCGCATGCACAGCCTGCAACGTGCCTGGGTGGTGACGGTCGACGAACCGCAGCCCGACGATCAGCGGCCGGTGGCCGTGCAATTCGACTGGGTCTATCAGGGCGAAGGCGCTGCCGCCAGCCACTGTTGGCTACCGCTCGCGGCGGCGTTGAGCGACGCGTCGCTGGCATCCTTGCGTGAAGGTGTCGAGGTGGTGGTGAGTTTTCATGAGGGCGACCCGGATCAGCCAGTGATCAGTGGCGTGCTGCAGGAACCGGTGCTGATCGAGGACTGCGCAGAGGCATTGGCACTGCCGGACGTGCTGCCGAGCGCAGGTCTGGCGCAATGGCTCAAGTCCGCCGAACCGCTGTTGCTGTTGTGCCTGATGCCCGGCGGTGGCAGTTACAACCACTGCACGGCGTCGATCTGCAGTTGTCGGCTGGTCGCCTCGCTGGATCAGGGCGCCGCCACTTGAGCGGCGTCGGGTTTGCCCAGCAGGCACAGTGGCTGTTGCTCGATGGCGCCGATACACAGCAGGCGCTGGCGACACTGCGTCAGGGCTTCGCCGGTGTACATTGCACGCGGCTGTTCGAGGGCACCGAGTTTCAGGCGGTGAGCGATCAAGGGCCGCTGTTGGTCGAATTGCACGAGAGCCCGGCACTGGCTGCACTGTGTTATCGCGATCCGCAGACCTGGCGTGGTCTGCTGCTTGCCAGCGATGCCTCGCCACCGATACTGCTGCGTCACCTGCGGCGGATGCTGACGGTTTCGTTCGGGCTCAATCACCGCGCCTTGCTCGGTTACTACAACCGGCAGACAGCGAGTTATTTCTTCGATGCCTGCGATGCCGCCGACTTGAGTCGCTGGCTCGGGCCGATCCGCCTGCTGCGCTGGTTCGGCGGCACCTGGGCCGACCTCGCCATCGGCAGCCAGGGCTGGCAACAACTGCGCAATCCGCAGTGGGCGGTCGAGCCGCTGGGGATCGACGAAAGCCTTACCCATCGTCAGCGCGAACGTTTGCAAAGTTGCCTGCTGGAACAACACATCTGGCGCTGGTGCCAATCAATGGGAACCGACTACGCGCGTATGGCCTCCCATGTGCAGGAGGGGCTGAGCCTGGGGTTCAGCGACCGCACGGTGCTGGATGGCTGGCTGTGGCTACGCTTGCAGCATCCGCGGGCGCAACTGCCCGGCGTGCCGGACGGCCTGAGCCAGCAGGAACGCCTCGATCATGTGCGACAACACTGGCAGACAGATCAACCCTGAGGTGCGGAATCCATGGCAAACCCTCTGTGGCAACGGTTCGGCGCGATGCTTGGCGGGTTCCTGATGCTGGTGCTGACCGGGTGCTCCCCGGTCAAGGTGCTCAATGCGCTGACCCCCGCCGACACGTTCCACAGAACCGCCGGAATTGCCTATGGCGATGATCCGCGACAGAAACTCGACGTCTACGTGCCTCACCAGCCGCTGAAGGACGCGCCAGTGGTGGTGTTCTTCTACGGCGGCAGCTGGAACAGCGGTGATCGCGGCGATTACGCGTTTGTCGGCGAGGCGCTGGCGTCGCGGGGGATTGTCGCGGTGCTGGCGGATTATCGGCTGTATCCGCAAGTGCGCTATCCGCTGTTTCTTGAAGACTCGGCGCGGGCGGTGGCCTGGACCCGGACGCATATCCGCGAATACTCCGGCAACCCGCAACGCCTGTACCTGATGGGCCACAGTTCCGGCGCTTACAACGCGGCGATGCTGGCGCTGGATCCTGGCCTGCTGGGTGCGGTGGGCATGTCGCCAAAAGACCTCAGCGGCTGGATCGGCCTGGCCGGGCCGTATGATTTTCTGCCGATCGAGAATCCGCAGGTGCGTCCGGTGTTCTTCTGGCCGGACTCACCGCCGCAATCGCAGCCGATCAACCATGTCAGGCAGGGCGAGCCTCCGGCGCTGCTGATCGCCGCGACCAAGGACAATCTGGTCAACCCGACGCGCAACACCGCAGGCATGGCGCGCAAACTGCGCGAGGCCGGTGTGCCGGTGCAGGATCTGTACTACTCCCGCCCCAATCATGTGACGCTGGTGGCGAGTCTGTCGCGGCCACTTCGACGGCTGGCGCCGGTGCTCGATCAGGTCGTCGGGTTCGTCAAACACACACCGGCTCAGTGAGCGCTACCGCTGAACCAGCCGTCGTCGCGCCGCAGCCACAGGGCCAGTGCGCCGAGGGTCAGGCTGCGCAAGATCATGAACAGCAGGAACGTTATCCACAGGCCGTGATTGCCCAGCCCTTGTAGCGCCCAGGCAAACGGCAGCAGCAGGGCGACGGTCAGCAGCATGCCGTTGCGCATCTCTCGGGCGCGGGTGGCGCCGATGAACAGGCCGTCGAGCAAGTAGCTCCACACCGCAATCAGCGGCAGTACCGCCAGATACGGCAGATAGATGAACGCGGTGTCGCGCACGCTCTGGATGTCGGTCTGCATCTCAATAAACAAATGCCCGCCTAACAGAAACAGCGCGGCAAAACCGAGGCTGGCCAGCAACGACCAGCCGCCGGCCACCACCAGCGAACGGCGCAGCGCGAGCCGGTCGCGGGCGCCGATGGCGTGTCCGCACAACGCTTCAACCGCATGTGCCAGACCGTCCAGTGCATGCGCGGTCAACAGCAAGCCGTTGAGCAGCAGGGCGTTGGCTGCCACCGTGGCATCGCCCAATCGCGCACCTTGCACGGTGATCAGGAAAAACACCGATTGCAGCGCCAGGCTGCGGATGAAAATATCGCGGTTGACCGCCAGCAACGGGCGCCAGCTCCGCCACAGCTTCAACGCTCCCCAGACGATGTGCCCGGGATAGGCGCGCAACGCGCCACGGGTCAGCCACAGGCCGAGCAGGGCGCCGCTCCACTCGGCGATCACCGAGGCCCGGGCCGAGCCGACCACGCCCCATTCCAGGCCAATCACGAACCACAGGTTCAGAGCGATGTTGATCAGGTTGGTGCTCAGCAGAATCGCCAGCGGCGCCCGGGCGTTCTGGGTGCCGAGAAACCAGCCGACCAGGGCGTAACTTGCCAACGCTGCCGGCAGCCCGAATAACCGGGTGTGGAAGAATTCGCGGGTCAGTTGATCGAGCTCGGCTGAGGGCTGCATGAAGTGCAGGGCCACGCCGCTCAACGGCACGCCGAGGGTGCCGAGCACGATCGCCAGTCCCAGCGCCAGCAGCAGACCCTGCAACAGAATCTGCCGCAACGCCGCGCCATCGCTGCGCCCGGCCGCTTGCGCGGCAAACCCGGTGGTGCCCATGCGCAGAAAACCCATGGCCCAGGCGAGAAAGGTGTAGAGGCTGGCGCCGACCGCCACCGCGCCCAACTGATGGGCGTGAGGCAAGTGGCCGATGACAGTGCTGTCGACCAGCGCCACCAGCGGCACGGAAATATTCGAAAGAATCATCGGCGCGGCGAGCGCCCAGACCTTGCGGTGAGTCGGACGGTCGCGCCAGTCGGCAATCAGGTTGGACATGCGGGCTCCTTGGGGGAGCGGGGATTGTAGCGATTCGTGCGGCCTGCGATGCAACCAATGTGGGAGTGAGCCTGCTCGCGACAGCGGTGTGTCATTCAGAGCAGTTTTGGCTGATCTGACGCCTTCGCGAGCAGGCTCGCTCCCACGAGGGCTAATGGATGATCCAGCTCAGCAACCACAACCCCAGCAGCAGCCAGATGATCCCGGCAATGATCGATGCATTCATGAACGCGCGAATCGCCGACCACAACAGCATCAAACCGACGATCAGCGCGAGGATGCTGATGATCGAGGTGTCCATGCCCAGCGTCTTCGCCAAGCCATCGACAAAGTTGCCGCCAGCGTTGCTGAGAATGTTGAACAGGCCGCTGAGGCCATCGACGATGAAACGGATGATCGAACCGAGTGCCTGGCCGAGCCATTCGAAAAAGCTTTCTACCTGCATGTGTTCATCCTGATGAAAGAGCTGAGCCTTGGGCCACAACGCAGGTGGCCGAGTTCCCTGTCAGGAGTATGGCCCAATGCTGCGCCGAACGGAAAATCTGTAGGAGCTGCCGCAGGCTGCGATCTTTTGCTGTTGATTTTCAAGGGCAAGATCAAAAGATCGCAGCCTGCGGCAGCTCCAACATGGGCCTTGCCTTCAACGCGCAACCCCCCGAAGCTATACGCCTTCAGGAGAACCCGATGAACCTTGTTGAACTGACCGAACGCCTGCACGCCATTCGCGACCGCAATGACTGGCGGCAATTTCACAGCCCGAAAAACCTCGCCATGGCCGCCAGCGTGGAAATGTCCGAGCTGGTGGAGATCTTCCAGTGGCTGAGCGAAGACCAGTCGCGCCAGTTGCCGGCAGACAAACTGGCGCATGCCGGGCAGGAAGTCGGCGACATCGTCCTGTACCTGTTGCTGCTGTGCAGCGAGCTGGGGCTGGACATGAATGAAGTGGTGCGCAGCAAGCTCGCCGACAGCGAACGGCGGTTCAGCTGATGAGCGACCGGCATTTCGATCAGTTGGCGACCCGTTTCGCCGAAAAAATCTACGGTGGCGCCAAAGGCGCGATTCGCCTTGCGGTGTTGCAGGCCGACCTGGCCGAAGCATTGCCGGACCGACCGCTGCGCGTGCTGGACATCGGTGGCGGTCTGGGCCACATGTCGCTGTGGCTGGCCGAACGCGGCCATCAAGTGACCTTCACCGAGCCGGCCGAACCGATGCTCGAAGGTGCCCGCCAGCGCTTCGCCGAAGCCGGGCAGAGCGCAACGTTCATTCAGGCATCGTGGCAGGAGCTGCTCGGTCAGCTCACCGAACCCTACGATCTGGTGATCTGCCACGCCGTGCTCGAATGGCTGGCCGAACCCCACGCGATCCTGCCGGTGTTGCATCAACTGACCAAACCCGGTGGCTGGCTGTCGCTGGCGTTCTACAACCGTGATGCACTGATCTATCGCAACCTGCTCAAAGGCCATTTCAAGAAAATGCGCAAGAACAGCATGGCCGGTGAAAAGCAGAGCCTGACCCCGCAGCAACCGCTCGATCCGCGGGAATTGGCAACGCAACTCGAAGGCTTGTGGCAGGTCGAAACCCAGAGCGGGATCCGGGTTTTCCACGACTACATGCCCGTGGAATTTCAGGCCCGCGCCGAACTGGTGGACTTGCTGGAGATGGAACTCGCACACCGTCGTCACCCAAGCTTCGCCGGGCTTGGGCGTTACTTGCACTGGATCTGCCGGCCGATCTGATCGGAGCACTACATGAAAGCTCAATCGGGGTTATTGCTGATCTGTCTGGGGTTGGCTGCCTGCCAGGGCAGCAACCCGTATGTCGCGCAGTCGCGGCCCTTGCCGCCGGCGCCAGCGCAAGCGGCCAACACCTTTGATCGCAGCGCCTATCCGGCGCCACCGCGTGATTACGGGCGCTATCGCAGTTGGGCCTGGCTCAACGGACAATTGCCGCCGGGCACGGCCTGGGCCGACTCGGCGCAAGTGGCTGAAGCGGTGAGCAACGCACTGGATCAGCGTGGTTTGCGGCCGTTGCACGACAACCGTCCGGCCGACCTGTTGGTCAGCGCCAATCTGCGTCTGGAAACCCGTTTGCGTCAGGTGCAGGACGACTACGGCTACTACGGCGGATACGGTGGCTATGATCGTTATGGTCGCGGTTACGGCATGTACAACACCGTGCCGATTGTTCGCACCTATCAGGAGCAGGTCGTGGTGGTGCAGGTCAATCTGTTCGACGCCGGCACCGGTCAACCGGTGTGGAGCGCCAGTGCCGAAACCGCCAATCAGGGTAGCCAACTGGTGCGCACCGACGCCATTCGCGAGGCTCTGGAAAAAGCCCTGTCGGCCTATCCGCCGAGCTAGACTTCATGTGAGAACGTTTCGCAGGTTCAGGCCTTCAACCGGAGAAAATCCATGTTCCGCCGTCTCGCTTTATTGACCATGGCCGCGCTGCTCAGCGCCTGCGCCGCCAACCAGGTCAACCATGATTTCGACGCCAGCCGCGACTTTGCCGCCTATCGCAGCTGGAGCTGGAAAGAACCCGCGCTGCAATACCGCCCGGATGATCCACGGATCAAGAGCGACCTGACCGAGCAACGCATCCGCCAGGCCGTCAGCGATCAACTTGACCAGCGTGGTTTGCGTCCCGCCGCCGCCGGGGCCAAGGGCGACCTTAGCGTGCAGACCTATCTGATCGTCGAGGATCGCCAGCAGCAAGTGACCACCAACTACGGCGGCGGCTGGGGTGGCCCGTGGAACGGTTACTGGGGCGCGCCGATGTACAACGAGACCCGCAACATCACCTACAAGGTGGCAACGATCCAGATCGACCTGCTCGACGGCAAGGACGGCAAACTGGTGTGGCGCGGCAGCGATGAGCAGATGCTCAGCAGCACGCCCAATCCACAGGATCGCAGCAACGCGGTGCGCGAAACCGTCAGCCGGATATTGGCCAACTATCCACCACGCTAGTCCGCTGTAAAAAAACGGGAGCCCAAGAGGCTCCCATTTTTTGCCCACCACAAATCCCCCTGTGGGAGCGAGCTTGCTCGCGAAGACGGCGTGCCAGCCACATCCATGTTGAATGGCACAGCGCATTCGCGAGCAAGCGAGGTCTGCAGGGTTTTGTGCGGCACCAAATGGCGCGTTGCCACTAGCGCCGTCTACACTCAAATCCACCATCGGAGGTAGCGCTCGGCAACGCGCCGGCAAAGGAGTGCGCCATGTCGCCTCGTACGCAGTTCAACGGTCCGGCCCGGCAACGCGGGGCGATCGGGTTGATGGCGGCTGCCACCCTCAGTCTGGCGCTGGTATTGATGCTGTTGGTGGTCGACACCGGTCGGCTGTATATGGAGCAGCGCAAGTTGCAGCGGGTGGTCGACAGCGCGGCGCTGGAAGCGGTCAGTCGCGGCGGCAATTGTCAGTCCGGCCTGAGCGCGGCCACGTATGCCGGGCAAAGCGCGGTGCGCAATGGCTACATCGTCGATAGCAACAACACCCTCGCGACGACCTGCGGCAGTGTGCAGACCGCGGTCAGCGGCCTGCGCTCGTTCACCGTCGATGCCACCCAGTCGAGCGCGATCAAAGTGGTTGCCAGCCGCACGGTGACCACCAGTTTTGCCGGCGGCGTGCAGGCCTTGTTCAGTGGCTCGGCGGTCAGCCTGAACACCACGCTCAACGCCTCGGCCGTCGCCGCGCAACCGACCCCGACGGTTGCGCAACTGAACATCCGCAGTACGCTGGCGAACATCAACACCGCCCAGTCGAACATTCTCAATCCGCTGTTTTCCGGACTGCTCGGCGGCAACGTCAACCTCACGGCTCTGGGTTGGGACGGTCTGCTCAACACCGACATCAACCTGCTCAGCTACCTTAACCAACTGGCGATCAACCTCAACGTCGCCGCTGGCAACTATACGCAACTGCTAAACACCCAGGCCACGGTCACCCAGCTGATTCAGGCGGCGGCTACGGTGGTCCAGCTCAATGGCGCGACCGCTACGGTGATCACTGCGCTGGGTCAGCTGCAGGTGGCGGCGATCAATGCCGCACCGGTCAAACTCGGCGACATCCTGCAGTTGCAGACCGGCACCACCGCCGCCGGGCTGGATGCCAACCTGCAACTGCTGCAACTGATTCAGGGCGTGGTGCAACTGGCCAACAGCAAAAGCGCGGTGGCCGCGACCTTGCCGATCAGCGTGCTGGGGCTGGCGAATGTCACGGTGCGGGTCAAGGTGATCGAGCCGCCGCAGTTCTCGGCGATTGGCGACCCAGCGCGGGCCAAGGCCAATCCGTTGGGGGCGGACCGGATTTATGTGCGCACGGCACAGATTCGCACGATGCTTTCGGTGGATCTGCCGGTATTGAGCGGGGTGGCCGGGCTGACCAATGCGGTGCTGGGGCTGGTGGGTGGGCTGACCTCGACACTCAATGCGGTGCTCGGTCTGAATCTGGTGGCAGTGCTGAACTCGGTGGTATGTCTTGGCTGCCAGCAACTGGATCCACTGCTTTTGCCGTCGCCGAGAATCGATATCAGCCTGGATGCCGGTGGTGCCAAAAGTTATGTTACCGATTACAGCTGCCCGACCGGATCCACCGGTACCAAGAGCCTGACCGCACATACCGTTACCTCTATTGCCGACCTCAAACTCGGCAAGATCGATCCCACTAATGCGTTCTCATCCTCAGCCGAGCCGACGGTCACGCCATTGCCGCTGATCGATCTTGGCATCGCGACGTGTTACCGGGTCGCCGGGCTCGGCAGTTGCGACCCCAATTCGCATATTCAATACGGTGCCGGTGGTATCGCGATCATGCTGGATACCAGCGTTGCGCAAAACTCGCAGGACTTGCTGTTTTCCAGCGGTACGCCATTCGCGACACCCGCCAACCTGAAACTGCCGCCAAGCGTGCAATCAGCTGCGCCGACCTCCAATATCGTCGGCAGCCTGAGCAATACGTTGGCGGGGATCAATCTGATCGTATACAGGCCGCAGGGCAGTAATCCGCTGGGCGCCATTGTGACTGGCGTCGCCTCATTGATCAGTGACGTCACCAATCATCTGCTGCCTGTGGTAACCAACCTGGTCAGCCCGTTGCTCGATCCATTGCTCAACAATCTGCTTAAAAGCCTGGGCATCAACCTGATGGACGTCGACGTCGGCGCCAACATGACCTGTGGCCAGACCGGCAAGGCCTATCTGGTGATCTAGGCGTCCGGGGCAATCGGCAACTCGATGCAGAAACGTGCGCCCTCCAGCGAGTTGCGCACGCTCAATTGGCCGCCCATGTTTTCGATGATGCCGTAGCTCACCGACAGCCCCAGCCCGGTGCCGACGCCCACCGGTTTAGTGGTGAAGAACGGTTCGAAAATCCGCTCCAGCAAACGCGGCTCGATGCCGCCGCCGTTGTCCTCGACCCACAGCCGTACCTTGTGCTCGTCGCGCTCGGCATAAATCGAGATCCATGGCTTGAACGATGAGTCTTTCTCGCGTTTGCCGAGCAGCGCATCGCGGGCGTTGACCATCAGGTTGATCAGCACCTGCTCCAACTGATCGACGTAACCGCGTACCTGCGCGCTGAAAGCGGTTTCGCTGATCCGCAGGTCGACGCCTTTGCCGCGCATGCCTTCGGCGAGCAACGACAAGGTGCCTTCGATGGCCGAGGCCGGGTTGAACAGTTGCTGTTCGATCTCCGAGCGGCGGCCAAACACGCGCATGTGATCGACCACTTTCGCCGCGCGCTGCACCTGGGCATCGATGCGGTTGAGCTTGTCGGTGAGGTAGTCGATCTGCACATCGCCGTTGCCCAGGCGCTTGAGCACGTTGACGATGGCCATGCGCATCACGTTCAGCGGCTGGTTGATTTCATGAGCCAGACCGGTGGCCATTTCGCCGAGGGTGGCCATTTTCGCGCTTTGCGTGAGTTGCTGCTGCGAGCGCCGTACCTCGGTGTTGTCGCGGCCCACGGCCTGCACTTCAATCAAGCGTCCGTGTTCATCGAACACCCCGCGGTCGGACCACACCCACCACGCATGCTCGCGCCCAGGTAATTGCAGGCTGATTTCGGCGGTGCTCACCGGCAGCTCCGGGGTCAGCAGTGTCAGACGCTGGAGGAAGGCGGCGCGTTGTTCGTCGGACATCCAGCTGCCCAGATCGACCCCCGGCAATTGCTCCGGGGTGCATTCCAGATAAGTCGCCAGCGGCCGGTTGCCGAAGGTCAGGGTCAGGTCCGGGCGGTAACGGCAGATCATCGCCGGCGAGTCTTCCACCAGAATCCGGTAACGCTCTTCACTGTGTCTGACCTGTTCGGTGGCGAGGGTCGCTTCGGTGACATCCAGCCACAGGCCGACGGCTTCGACCGGCAGGCCAAGGTCGTTGCGCAGCAGCTTGGCTTCGTCGAGCAGCCAATGGTATTCGCCGCGCGCGTCACGCAGGCGATAACGTGCGCGCACCGAGCCTTCGCGCAACAGTTGCCGGGTGCGAGCGAAATACAGTTCGCGGTCCTCGGGGTGAATCAGTGGCACCCAGTCGGCGGCGCAGCCCTCGGCCGGCGTCCAGCCCAGCAGCGGCTGCAGGCTGGCGCTGAAAAAGTCAGGAAGCAGCGCACCCTCGACGTAGCGCTGCACATAAATCACCGCCGGCGAACTGGCGATCAGGTTATCCAGCCGCGCATGGGCGGCTTCGGCGCGTTGCTGCTGGTTGCGCGTGTCGCTGATGTCGAGCATGAACCCCACCAGCCGCCGCTGTTCACCGCTGCCGGCGACCTGGCCCTGCACGCGGTACCACAGCGGTGTCTGTGCGGGGCCGGAACGGTGCAGACGAACGTTAAGGGTCAGCGCTTCGCCATGCAGTTGCAGGGCGTGCAGGCGGCTGCGCAGTTCTTCGCGATCGGCCGGATGAATCAGTGCCAGCCAGTCTTGCACGGGCATGCGCGCACTGTCCGCAGGCAACACGTCGAGCAGCGACGGGGACAGCAACATCTCGTTGCCGAGCATCTCCCACCAACCGGTGCCGAGCAGGGTCTGCAGCGATTCGAGGCGTTCGCTGTATTGATGATGCTGCTGTTCTCGCAGGCGGCTGAGCAACGGGCCGGCGAGGGCGCTGGTCAGGGCCATCCAGTCGCGGTCGTTCAGGTGCGGGGCGGCAACGTCCACGGTGTAGAAGCCGCAGAGCAGCCACGCGACCACCCCACGATCGTCGCTGTAGGGCACGGCGAACCCGTCGGCGTTGCCGAACGTGGCCTCCACCCGCGCGTGTTCGTACCAACCATGATGGGCGCCAAGGCGCTGCGGCGCGCTGCCGTTGAGGCTGTCGAGCGGCGTGCCCAGACGCTGGCCGTCCTGCCACAGCAGCGGCGCATCGTGGGCGCGATATTGCTCGTAGATCTGCCAACCCTGCTCCTGTTCGTCGAGCAGGGCGAGAGCCAGACACGGGATATGCCAGCGCTGGGCGATGGCCTGTAATTGCTCGCTGAGCACCATCGGCAGACGCGTCAGGCTGCAGACGCGCAGGTGTTCGCTGATCTGCCCGGCAAGTGCCTGGCAGGCTTCGCGGTGGCGCGACTGCTGGCGCTCCAGCAGCAGGTCGCCGATGTCCATCAGTTGCAGCATCCAGCCCTCGGCCGAAGGCTGCACCCAACCGCGCAGGTGCAGGGTCTGATCGCTGAGACCGGGGAAATCCAGGTCGAGCATTTGCCCCTGCCAGTCTTGCGGGCGGCCTTCAATCGCCAACGTACTGTGCGCGAGTAAATAAGCTGACAACGGCAGCGGCGAGTCGTGAGGCGGCTGTTGCGCCAACAGATGACGCAACGGCCCGGCCATCTGCAATACGCCGCCGTCGTGGTCCAGTTGCAGGTGCAGGCCCAGCGGCGGTGCGCCGAGATGATCGGGCAGTTCGTTGGCCGGCGGTGGCGCGCGCTTGAGCAGGCGCCCGAACAGATTGTCGCCGGCGGTCAAAATTTCAGGCTCGACGCGGCGGAGAGGGTGGCGGGCAGGCTCGGCACTGCACCCACGCCCGGCAGCACCAGAAACGGAATGACCTGATTGAGCTTGCTGGTGGGGTAATCGACCCTGACCGTCAGCGTACCTTGAGTGGCGTCATACACCGCCGAGGTGTCGACGCCGACCACCAGGTTCAGCGCGGATGGCACCCACTGCAACTGCTGGGTCAGCGCGGTATTGGCAGTGCTCACCACCACGGAGGCGTAACCGGGAGTGTTGGGGTCGACTGCGACGCTGCGGCGCACCGCTTCGGACGTCGCCTCGTTGAAAGTCTGCATCAATACAAACGGCAGGCTGTAGCTGACCAGCGCGTAGAACACGGCGAAAAAAATCACGAATACCAAGGCGAATTCGATCGCCACTGCGCCTGCCTGTGATTTTGCGAAGCCGGTTTTCATGACTGCGTCTACCCTGACGTTCACTGCGTAGTATCAGCATAGAATCATTCAGCAAAATCGGATGGATTTAACCGGATGCAGAGTTTAGTTCTCCTGATCTGGCTGGCCATGTGCGCCGCCCAGGATGCCCGGCAACGGCGCATCTCTAATGTGCTGACGTTCGGTGCAGGAGCGCTGGCGCTGATCCATCTGTTGGCGACTGGCACCACCTGGTTCGGGGCCGATGCGCAGCAAGGACTCTGGGCGGGCGTGATTGCTCTGGTGTTGACCTTGCCGGGGTATTTCATGGGCCGGATGGGCGCAGGCGATGTGAAATTAATGACAGCCATGGGCCTTGCGACGAACGGTTTATTCATTCTTTGTGCGTTTATCGGCGCGGGTATCGCCAGTCTGCTGTGGCTCTTCGTTGCGCCAAGAGTCTGGCTTCATATGAGTCAATGGCTTAGAGAGCGTCTTCGATATTTGGAGCCAGAAGCGTCAAAGAAGCTGCCATTTGCACCGTTCGTGCTGGCAGGTGTATTGGCTTCGATACATTGGATCCATTAGTCGCCACATGCCACTAGTCCTATGTACATAGTCGGAAAGTGCGTCTACTTTCAAATGAAGTGGTTACATTGCCAAAGTGCAGAAAAAGTCAGCTTTGGCCCGAGCAATGGAGTGGTTCGTGAACAAGCTTACGTCGGCGGTAAAAGTGCTCGTGGTCGATGATCAACCGTTGATTGTCGAAGAGTTGTGCGAGTTTCTCGAAAGCAGCGGTTACCGCTGTGTGCCGTGTGAATCCAGCACGCAGGCGATCGAACGGTTCAGCGAAGACGTGGAAATCGGCCTGGTGCTGAGCGATCTGCACATGCCGGACATGGACGGTATTCAACTGGTGCAGGAGCTGCAACGCATCAGTGGCAAACACCGGGTGTTCGAGGCGATCATGCTCACCGGGCGCGCCGACAAACAGGACGTGATCAAGGCGCTGCGCGCCGGGATTGCCGACTACTACCAGAAGCCGATCCAGCTGGATGAACTGCTCGAAGGCGTGAAGCGTCAGGAAGCAGCCCTGCAAGAGCGGCACAAGAATGTCCAGTTGGGACACCTGAACCAGAAGCTGCAGTTTCTCTCGGAATCCATCGACGATCTCTACCAGGACCTGGATAAGGTCCGGCGCAATCCGGCGGCGGTGGTCAAAGACATGCTCGGCGGCGACGGCGCCGAAGCCGAGCAGGAGATTCCGGCGATCTTCAATCAGCTGTCGCCGCGGCAACTGGATGTGGCGCGGCTGGTGGGCAAAGGGCAGACCAACTATCAGATCGCCTGCGAGTTGGGCATCACCGAAAACACCGTGAAATTGTATGTCTCGCAGGTCTTGCGCCTGACCCATATGCACAACCGCACCCAGTTGGCATTGGCGCTATCACCCAGTGCTTCGGCCGCCCGTCAGCGTGTGACAGCACACTGATCACGATTGCCTGCCCTTCGCGGGCAGGCAGTCAATTCTTCCAAAAACACCCTGAGTGAATTACCCGGCCTGCGTCTTCGGTTTGGGGAACAGATTGTCCAGGGTTTCCAGCAGGCGCACGTGATAGATCGGCTTGCGAAACAGGTCCAGCACCTGCAGACGCAGCATGTCGCTGACGTCTTCCATGTCGGCATGTCCGGAGGTCACGATCACTGGCAGATGCTGGCGTGAGGTGTGTTCGCGCAGGCGTTTGATCAGCGACATGCCGGACTCCTCTGGCATGCGCAGATCGGTGATCACCAAGGCAATATCCGGAAAGCGGGTGAGGTGATGCAGGGCGAGTTTCACCGACGTCGCGGTGTGGCAGACAAAGCCCTCGCCCTCCAGTAGCTCGGCCAACTCAAGCAACGCGTCCTCTTCATCGTCAACCAGAAGCAACTGTTGGCGGGGGAGTGAGGAAGCAGTCATGGGCAGTCCCTGAAAAGCTGAAAGTGCAATCGAGTGTAGCGCGACATTCGCCGGACGCGACTCACATCAGGGGGTTTGCACCGGAGCGGTTTGTGCAGTGCCGCCGAGGGATACCAGGACGTTGTTGAAAATCGCAAAGATTTTCGCGCCCAGCGGTGTGATGAACACCACCACCACGACCGCCACCATAGCCACGACAATCGCGTACTCGATGGCTGAAGCGGCTTCCGTGCTGGCCAGAAAGGACCTCAGGCGCAATATCAGGTATTCAAGGATCATTGAAATTCTCCTCATGACAGCGAGAGATCGGACCTGTGAAATCCGATGATTGCCAGTGCCGGAGCGTTACTGTTTTCAGCAGGGGGCCAAGGCACTGGCAGAAGGGAAAGGATTTTGATTAAGGCGCGACTCTGCTCTGTGCCGTGCCACCGAGCTTGGTCAGCACCAGGTTGAAAATGGCCAGCACCTTGTCGCCGATGGGCGTCACAAACACCACAACCACGACAGCCACCATTGCCACCACAATCGCGTATTCGATGGCAGACGCGCCTTCTTCACTTCTGCACAGCAGCCTGGCCCTGGCCAGTAGATAGTCGATGATCATCCGAAACATACGTCCACTCCTTTGCGCCTCTGGCGCCGATCCAACGCTACAGCGGCATGCTTTCACCGTGCTATCAGAGCATTGTCAACAAACCCCCGCTCAACAACTGTAAGAACGGATTAATCACAAAGGATTAACCAGAACGTTAGTCGAGCCAAACCCTGCAGTTAATTGGCCAAGGCTCATACTTTAGTGGGTTATTTTCCTGTCAGTAATGGCGTTTTGTCTCGGATCAGCTAGCTTGGAAATAGCGAAATCGTTGCATGTTCATAGCTGCCTGATCGCGAAAAATTCTCTCGACAGGAAGTACAGGCTGTCGGTGCAGCAGGAAAGGGAGAGCCGTCATGAACAGTCGCGTCACCATGGGTCTTGCAGCAGTGCTGCTGTTGGGAGCAATCGTCGTCGGTTACTGGGGCCTGGTCCTCAGTCGGCAACCGACTCCCGTTGCCCAGGTGCCTGCCGCCCCGGCAGTCGCTATGGAAAAAACCGTGGCCGCCGCCGAAGATCAGACCCGCCAGCCAGTGGTCGTGTTGTTACACGATGTCCCGCCGTTCACGCCTCTCACGGCTGCCGATGTGGCGGTGGAGAAGCTGCGCAGTGCGCCAGCCGGCAGCCTTTCCAGTGTCGATCAAGCGGTGGGTCGCACACCCTGGCGGCACCTGAGTGCCGGCACCTGGCTCAACGACGAAAGCTTTCAGGCCGGTGGCTCGCTGGCGCGAATGATCCACAGCGATGAGCGCGCGCTGACCGTGGCCGTGGACGAAGTGATCGGCGCCGCCGGGCAACTGATTCCCGGCGACTACGTTGATGTGCTGCTCTACCTGCGTCAGGACGCGAGCAATCTGCAGCAGTCGGCGCAGATCGTCGTACCGGCGATGCGCGTGCTCGGTGTCGGTGAGCAATACGGCCTGACCAACGATGGGCAGCCCGCCAACCCAGCCTTGAGCGCCGACGAAAAACTCAAACAGGATCAACGCCGGATTGCTGCGCGCACCGTGGTGCTGGCGGTGCCCGAACAATTGCTCAGCCGGATGATGCTCGCCACTCAGGTCGGCACGTTGCGCCTGGCCGTGCGCAGCAGCGAAGAACAGCGTCTGGCCAGGTACTGGGCCGGTGAAACCCAGTCACCGGCGCACGTGGATAACGCCAACAGCCAGCTCTTCCAGTTCACCCAACTGGCCCTCGGTGCCGCGCCGAAAGCGCCGACCGCTGGCGGCCATGGCGGTGCGCGGCCGATGGAAGTGATCCGCGGCAATCAGCTTTCCCAACAAGCCCCATGACTGAGCAAGGATCCACGTGCATGCAGAGTCGATTCAGGCCGCTATTAACACCTTTAGTCCGGGCCTTGATACTGATGGGACTGTCGATGAACGCCGCCATCGCGGCCACCGGCAATTGCTCGGCACTCGGCCGTATGCCGCCGGTGATCGAGATCGGCGAAGGCTTCCAGCAGGACATCCAGTCGCCGGTGGCGATCACCCGCGTGGCCATCGGCGACCCGAAAATCGCCGACGTGCACGACACCGGCAGCGCCTCGTTTCTACTCACCGGGGTGGCTCCCGGCGCCACCAGCCTGATGGTCTGGACGTCGTGTTCCAGCGAGCCGCGCCAGAGCATGGTGTTCGTCAAGGGCAGTGCCACCGCCGCACTGACCAGCGCCAG
This sequence comes from Pseudomonas sp. NPDC088414, assembly GCF_044753325.1. Taxonomy (NCBI): domain Bacteria; kingdom Pseudomonadati; phylum Pseudomonadota; class Gammaproteobacteria; order Pseudomonadales; family Pseudomonadaceae; genus Pseudomonas; species Pseudomonas sp. NPDC088414. The sequence goes on from NZ_JBIVMY010000006.1 coordinate 134,921, forward strand.
CAGAATGCCTTCCGACGATCCGACACTGCCCTCGCAAGTGCAGACCGACATTCGTTTCGTCGAAGTCAGCCGCACCAAACTCAAGGAAGCCACCGCTTCGCTGATCGGCACCCGGGGCAATTTCCTGTTTGGTTCGCCCGGTACGTTGCCACCCATCGACGGCGTGCCGACGCCGAGACTGCCGGTGGATAACGGCTTGTTCAACTTTTCGTGGATCGGTGGCAAGACCATGGCGATCATCAACGCCCTGGAAACCAGCGGTTTCGCCTACACCCTTGCGCGCCCCAGCCTGGTGGCGCTGAGCGGGCAGAGCGCAAGCTTTCTGGCCGGTGGTGAAATCCCGATTCCGGTGCCTAGCGCCGGCAGCGACAACGTGTCGATCGAATACAAGGAGTTCGGTATCCGCCTGACCCTGACGCCGACTGTCATTAGCCACGACCGCATTGCGCTGAAAGTCGCACCGGAAGTCAGCGAACTGGATCTGAGTAACGCCGTGCAAATCGCCGGCACTACCGTGCCGGCCCTGACCATCCGCCGCACCGACACCAGCGTTTCGCTCGCCGACGGCGAAAGCTTCGTGATCAGCGGCCTGATCAGCACCACCAACACCTCGCAGGTGAACAAGTTTCCGGGGCTGGGCGATATCCCGGTGCTCGGCGCCTTCTTCAAAGGCTCGCAGATCAAGCGCGAAGAGCGTGAACTGCTGATGATCGTCACCCCGCACCTGGTGCAGCCACTGGCGGCGGACGCGCAACTGCCGTCGTTGCCGGGGGAAAAACTGCGCAACTACGACCCGAATTTCTACCGCATGTTCTTCCTCGAAAACGGCAACTTCGACAAACGCAGTGGGCTGTCCCAATGAACCAGAACCTGAGCCAGACCTTTCTGGCGATCACCCGTAACAACACCGATCTGGAGTGGCTGCAAGGCGCACTCGCGCCGCTGGGCCAGGTGGTGAGCGCCGGGGCCGGGAGCCTGGACGAATTGCTGGCGCTGGTCGACGTCACCTTCGCCAGCCTGGTGTTCGTCGGCCTCGATCGCGAGCATGTGGTGGCGCAGAGTGCGTTGATCGAAGGTGCGCTGGAAGCCAAACCGATGCTCGCCATCGTTGCGCTCGGCGATGGCATGGACAACCAACTGGTGCTCAATGCCATGCGTGCTGGCGCCCGGGATTTCGTCGCCTACGGTTCGCGCGCCAGTGAAGTCGCCGGGCTGGTGCGGCGCTTGAACAAGCGCCTGCCACCGGTGGCGGCCAACACGCAGCTTGGCGGCCTTACGGTGTTGTACGGCACGCAGAGCTATTCGGATGGCGCGCTGCTGGCCAACCATATGGCGCAAGTAGTGCAGAAGAGTGGACAGCAGACCTTGCTGCTGGATCTGGGCCTGCCGCGCGGTGACAGCCTGGCGCTGCTCGGGCTCGAGAGTTCGTTTCATTTCGGCGATGCCTTGCGTCACTTGCGCAGGCTCGACGCGACGCTGATCGACAGTGCCTTCACCAGCGCTGAAGCGGGTCTGCGGATTCTGGCGTATGCCGGCAGCGACGAGCCGCTGGAAAGCACCAGTGCCGCCGAGTTGTACATGTTGCTCAGCGCCTTGCGCCAACACTTCCAGCACATCGTCGTGAACCTCACCGGGCAGTCCGACAGTGAAGCCTTGCGCACGTTCGTCAGCCACTGCGACAAGCTGATCTGGTACACCGATCAGAACGTGCTCAACTGCCGCCGCAACCTGGCCGTGCTCAATCTGTGGCGCGAGAAGGGCATGAAGCTCGACCACGCGCGTTTGCTGGTGGACGGCTATCTGGGCAGCGTGGCCCCGGATGCTGAAACTTTGGGCAAAACCTTCAACCTCGAAGTGATCGCGGTATTGGCCGCCAATGCCGAAGTGCGCCTGAACGCCAAGAACCAGGGCGTCAGCCTGTTCGAACTGGCCCCGCGGGAAAAACTCACGCAAAGCCTGCGCGCTCTCGGCGAACGTCTGGCCAAGCGCTCGGAAGGCCTGGCCAAACCCAAGGTCACCTGGTTCGACCGCTTGCGAGGCACCTCATGAGCGCGGAAAAACTGTTCGGCGCGGTACACCACGGCGCGGTCGGCAATACCGATCACGAAGGCCTGAAACTGGTCCTGCACCGCTACATCATCGACGCCATCGAAGAGTCGGGGAAAAACCTGCTGGAGGGCTCGCGTCAGTTGCTGGCGCAGTTTGTCACCGACAAGGTCGCCGAATACATCGCCCGCCTGCACCTGGCGATTTCCCGCTACGAGATGGAGCGCCTGGCCGAAGAAATCGTCGACGAACTTACCGGTTTCGGTCCGCTGGAAGTGCTGCTGCGCGATCAGTCAGTGACCGAGATTCTGGTCAATGGCCCGCACCGGGTATTCATCGAACGCGATGGCGTGCTGCATCAAAGTGACCTGCGTTTTATCGACGCGCATCACGTCGAGCGGGTCATGCAACGGATTCTCGCACCACTCGGACGGCGCCTCGACGAGTCTTCACCGATGGTCGATGCGCGTCTGCCGGACGGCAGCCGGGTCAACGCGATCATCCCGCCAATCGCCCTCGACGGCCCCTGCCTGTCGATTCGAAAGTTCCGCAAGGACATGCTCAAGAGCAGTGACCTGATGGCGATGCAGACCATCGACCTGGCGATTTTCGAGTTCCTCCAGGAGGCGGTGTGCAAGCGTTGCAACGTGCTGATCAGCGGCGGTACCGGCACCGGCAAGACCACGTTGCTGAACATCCTCAGCCAATTGATCAACCCCCACGAACGGCTGGTGACCATCGAAGATGTCGCCGAATTGCAGCTCGGCCACCCGCACGTCGTGCGCCTGGAAACCCGCCCGCCGAACGCCGAGGGCCACGGTGAAGTCAAGGCCAGCGACCTGATCCGCAACGCCCTGCGCATGCGCCCCGACCGGATCATTCTCGGCGAGATCCGAGGCGTTGAAGTGGTCGATGTGCTGACCGCGATGAACACCGGTCACGACGGCTCGATGAGCACCGTGCACGCCAACAATGCCCAGGATGCGTTGTTGCGGCTGGAGACGCTGGTGGGGCTGACCGGTCGCTCGATCGCCGAGCGCACCTTGCGCCAGATGATCTGCGCGGCGCTCGACGTGATCATTCAGCTGACCCGCATGCCCGACGGCCGCCGCTGTGTCAGCGAGGTGGTGGAAGTGGTCGGCATCCGCGAAGACGTCTACGTCACCAACACCTTGTTTCGCCTTGATCGGCGTACCGGTTTCGGCTTCCTGCGCGAAGCGGTCAATCCGGCGGGCGACAAGTTGCGCCACGAGACCCACCTGGGCTGACCGCATGGGACTTGCATCATGATCGGACCGGCCATTCTCATCCTCCTGTGCCTGATCCTGCTCGGGCTGTCGATCTGGCTGTTCGTGCACGGCATCCACAAGACCAACAACGAACGGGTGCTCAATCGCCTCGCGGCGGGGCAGCCGCAACTGGTCGCACAGAAACCGGCCTGGGTCGGGCTTGAACGGATGTTTTTGCGCGCCGGGCTTGGCCGTCCCACCGAACGTTTCGGGCTGTGGATGACCCTGTGGGGCGTGGCGATTGCCCTCGGTTATCTATTGGCAGACTGGATCGGTTTGCTGGCGATGCTGCTGGCGCCGCCGCTGATCCTGCGGCTGTACATTTCCTGGCTGTACCACCGGCGGATCAAACGCATGATCGAGCAGTTGCCGCAACTGCTCGACTACACCGTACGCAGTCTCAAGTCCGGCCGCACCTTGAGCGACGCGGTCATGGGCGGCATCGAATCGAGCGAGGATCCGCTGAAAAAAGCCATGGGCCGGGTGCAGCGCAACGTGCAGCTGGGGGTCAATCTGCCGGATGCGGTCAGCGATTTCGCCGAACTCTACGAACAGGACGAATTGCGCATGTTCGCCCTCGGCCTCAAGGTCAACCATCGTTACGGTGGCAACGCCAGCGAACTGCTGGAGAACCTGATCAAGCTGATTCGCGAGCGTGACCAGGGCGCCCGGCAACTGCGCGCACTGACTGGCGAAACACGCATGACCGCGTGGGTGCTGGGTTCGCTGCCGGTGATTCTGGTGAGTTACTTCATGCTGACCAACCCCGGCTACATGCTCGGCATGTGGCACGACTCCGGTGGTCGGACCATGTTGATCATCGCCGTGGTGTTGCAAGTGACCGGCTGCCTGGCGCTGTGGCGCATGTTGCGGAGTATTTGAAATGGTCTATCTCGCCGCTCTGATGCTGCTGCTCGGCGCGCTGTTGCTGGTGGTCAATCACCTGCTGACGGAGCGGCGCCGGGTGCGCCAGGTCAACCAGCGGTTGCAGGGGCATCTGGTGCGCGAGAACCGTTTTGGTAACTGGCTGCGTGCTCTGGGCAACAGCAGGTTCGGCCAGCGCTCAGTGAGCATCGACAGCGAAACCCAGACCCTGCTCAGTCGCCTCGGCTGGCGCCGCGCCAGTGAGCGCTCGCTGTTCGCCGCCTGCCAGATCGGCACGCCGCTGCTGGCGTTGGGGCTGGCGATCTTTCTGCAGGAAGTGTTTTTTCCGCACGCCGCCAACCGCTGGATCGTCCCGATGCTCGCCACCGGTGCCGGTTACCTGTTGCCAAAGCGCTTGCTGGCTTACGCCGCCGGGCGCCGGCAGAAAACCATCGCCGTGGAAATATCCACGTTCATCCCGCTGCTGCGCATCCTCTTCGAGTCGGGCATGGCGGTCGAACAAGCCTTGCGTGTGCTCAGCACCGAAGGGCAGAAACTGCTGCCGGAACTGACCCGCGAACTGCGCCTGATTCTGGCCCGGGTCGACTCGGGACTGGAGCTGGGACAGGAGTTGAACAAGACCTCGGTGATGCTCGCGGTCGATGAGTTCACCGACACCTGCGTGATCCTGCAGCAATTGATTCAGCAGGGCGGCGGAGCGATGAAATCGCTGCTCGCGCTCAAGCAATTGCTCGACGATCGCCGCCTGACCCGACTGCAGGAATACATCTCGAAGATGTCGGCGAAGATGTCGGTGGTGATGATGCTGTTTCTGTTTCCTGCCTTGCTGATCGTACTGGCCGGCCCGGGGTTCACCGCGATTACCCGGGCATTTGCAAACTGACGTGGGCTCATGGAGAGCGTTTGATGAAAGCACTGATTGTCTTGGCAAGCCTGTTGTTGCTCGGTGGTTGCGCCACCGACGGTCAGGCGCCGTGGTCGGCGATGCTCGCACCGACCAGTTGCAGCAAGCTCGATTCCGAACAGGAACTGGCGTTGAACCTGGCGGACGATCTGGCCAACGACGGCAAGCTGCACGCCAGCCTGGCCAATCTGCAGAGCCTGCCCGATAAACTGGTCGAGGTACGCCTGCGCAAGGCCAGGGTTTACCGCTTGCTCGGGCGCAGTGAAGCCGAGCCGCTGTATCGCGGATTGCTCGGCACCTGCCTGACGGCGGACGCCGAACATGGCCTGGGCCAGATCTACGCCGCCCGTGGCGACAACGGCCAGGCCCAGGCGCACTTGCAGCGCGCGGTACGTCTGGCGCCGACCAATGAAAAAATCCGCAATGACCTGGGCGTGGTCTACCTCAACCAGTTGCGTCTTGAGGACGCACGCTTCGAATTCCTTACCGCTATTGAGCTCAAGCAGAACGATCAACTGGCCACGCTGAATCTGGTGAGTTTGCTGCTGTATCAGAACAACTGGCAGCAAGCCGCCGAAATCGTCAGCCGCGCGCACCTGACGCCGGAGCAGTTCGCCGACGCCCAGGCCCGCGCGGAAAAACTCAAGGTACCGACCAAGGCTACGCCACCCGCCGGCAATCAGGTGGCGGTGGTGGCGGACCCGCAACCGTCGACGCTCAAGTGACATCCAGGGAGATTGCCATGAACACCTTGTACCGTGTGTGCTGCCTGACCCTGCTCAGCCTGCCGATTGCGGCCCAGGCGATCGACGCCGGCCCGGCCTCGGCGCAGCAACAGGAAACCGAAGGCTGGCTGGTGCTGCAAAGCCGCAACCAGGCCGCCTCGACCAAGCCGCAAACCGCCACGGCGGCGGAGCGCGAACAGGCGATGCAGCGCTGGTTGAAGAAGTACAAGTACGAGATTCCGGATTTCTACGACCCGGATGCGGGTGGCAAGATCGAGACCAAGAACTAGGCCGATGGCGTGGCTCAAACCAGTCCGCTATCGCCGACAAGCCGGCGATAGCGGACTGGCTGAAGGCCTACAACTGATAGCTGAAACTGATGCTGTAGCGCGCCCGCCGATTGAATGTGTCCAGCGCTTCATCCGACATCGGCTTGGCGGCCTCCAACGCAATGTTGTAGTACTTGGCATCGCCAAAACGCAGGCCTACGGCTGCCGATGACAGGTCATTGCTCTGCACCGCCAGCTTGTTGAACCAGGTTTTCGAACGGTCCAGCACCACATACGGTTGCAGGATGCGCACCCAGTTGCCGTCGCGATTGAAGCTGTAGTTGACCTCATAAGCCGCGCCCCAGCCCTTGTCGCCCGACGCCTGATCGTCCGGGTAGCCACGGCCGAAATTCTGCCCGCCGAACACCGCACGTTCACTGTCGGGCAGGGTGTCATCACTCCAGTACAACGCGGCCGACAGTACGCCCTGCCAGTTGTCGAAAAACTTGTCGCTCTGTACGCCGGAGAGGCGCAGGCGCAGGAAGTTCAGGTCCAGCGCCGGGTTGTTGGAATGCGCGCCCATGCTGTCGAGGCCCTGATACACGCCACCACTGAGAATCCGCAGCTGCCGGGCATCGGTCTTGCGCCAGTCGCCTTCGAACGCGAGGGCGCGCACGTTGGTGCGCTCCTCGATGCTGATCGGGTAGCCGACCACGTTGTAGCGGTTTTTATCATCCACTGCATAGAGCCGCGCTCCCGCGTTAAGCAGCTCGTTGGAGGCGGCAATGAACGGGTGGCTGATGCCGATCGAGTAGCGGTCATCTTCCTTGTGCGGCTTGAGTTCAAAGCCATCGCTGGTCAGCACATTGGTGCCCGGATCCGCGCGATAGCGTGAGGCGAACAGGCTCAGTTGCGTGCCTTCGCTGTTGAGGAACTGGTTGTAGTCCACACGGTAGTAATGCTCATGATCGTCCCCCGGCGGAAACAGTCCGCTGAGGGTCAACTGTTCGCCCATGGCGGTCTGCGAATTACTGCTGACCCCCAGCAAAGCCTGGGTGCCATTGCGGTTGTCTTCAGTGGTGCTCATGGTGCTGGTGAACGGTTTACGACTGGCCTGGGCCACCAGTGTTGTTGCGCCGTCGGTGGTGCCGGGCGGCGGCACTTGCGCCTGGATGGTCACCCCGGGGATGCGGGTCATCAGGGTGGTGTAGCGTTCGAAGGTTTTGCGGGTCAGCGGGCGTTCGGCCTGGATTTTTGCCGCCAGCTCGTCGAGCAGGCCTTTGACCCGGCCGACATCGCCCTGCACCTGCACGTCGCGCACGTAACCTTCCACCAGCACGACCCGGGCCACGCCATCGTCGAAACGCTGTTGCGGCAGGAAGGCATAGGACAGCAGATAGCCGTCCTTCTGGTAACGACGGGTGATGTCGCGGGTGGCTTCGATCAGCTCGGCCAGGCTGGTCTGGTGGCCGATGAGAGGTTTGTAGACTTCGGCCAGTTCGTTGAGCGGGTAGATCGTGCCGCCCTCGATCTGCACGGTTTTCAGATTGACTTTGGTGTCCATCAACAGCGGCTGCGCCGTGGCCGCGCCGGGGTCGGGGACTTGCAGAGGCGTGGCCGCGGGGCGATAGGCATCTGCCGGCAGGTTCGGCACGGGCAGGTTGCGGGTGGTTTCGTTGCTGTTGAGAAAGCTGGGCAGGGTGTCGGCGAGGGCGGCGGAACTGATACTGAGGAACAGCAGGGATGCCATTACGCGCATAGGACACTCCATGGTCAGATCACAGCGCTGAGTTGAATTTTTCCTAAGAAAAAAGCGGAAGACTCGTGGGAATCTTCCGCCCTCAACCAAGCGTAGGCGCTGTAGGTGAGGCCGTCGAATCGGCCAGGTGCAATTTAGCGTTTGTTGCCTCCAAGAGCGCCGGTCAGGCCACCGAGTACACCACCCAGGCCACCGGTTGCGGTGCCACCGGTGGCGGTGCCGCCGGTACTGGTGCCGCCGTTGAGCAGGCCGCCGACTGCACCAACGGTTGCGCCGACGTTGCTGACCACACCGCCGACGGCGGTAGTGACCGGGTTGTTGGTGGACGCGATGGTGGCGCCAACGGTGCTGACTGCGCCGCCGACCTGGCCGGTGAGACCGGCGACCGGTGCGCCCAGGCCTGTCGCTGCGCCAACTTGTTGGGTGACGCTGGTGACTGCACTGGTGACCGGATTAAGCCCGGCACCGACGGTGGCGCCGACGCTGGCCAGTGGCGAGGTAGTGGCGGTGATCGGAGTACCCGAGCCGCCGAGTACGGTGTTGAGCGAGGCGACGGTATTGCCCAGTCCGCCAGCCGTGACGCCGCCGGCACTGACCACGCCGTTGGTGCTGCCAGCGTTCAGCCCGGAGCCGACGTTGACCACGGCGCCGCCAACCGTTTGCAGCAAGCCGGTACCGCCCAGGCCGCCGCCGAGACCGCCGCCCAATCCACCACCGGTGCTGGTGCCGTTATCCACCAGCCCGCCGGCTTTGCCAACCGCGGTGCCGACGTTGGTCAACGCGCCGCCAACGGTGTTGGTCAAGGCGTTGCCGCCGCCAGCGCCGGTTACCTGACCGCCCACGCCTTTGACGGCGCCACCGACCTGGCCGAGTACGCCATTGAGCGGAGCGCCGAGGCCGGTCGCAGCGCCGACTTTGTCGGTGGTGCTTTCAACCATCGCAATCACGGGCACCAGACCGTTGCCGACACTTTTGGTCACTGAACCGAGTGGGCCGGTGGTGGTGGCCAGGCTCAGGGTGTCGCCGAGCATGGTGACTTTTTCACCGACGCCGTCGAGTACCGGGGCGACTTTGGTGACCACGCCGCCGACAACCGGAACGCTGCCGGTGGCGGTCGCCAGTTTGCCGCTCAGGTCCGATACACCGTTGCCGACATCGCTGACCACGCCGCCCACCGAGGATGCGGTGACGCCCAGACCGTTGTCGACGGTGCCCAGTTTGCCAATGCCGTTGGCCACGCCATTGCCGAGGGTACTGACCACGTTGCCAGTGGTGTTGGCCGCGCTTTGCACGACGCCACCGACGACCGGTACGGTGCTCAGCGAATCGCCGACCTGGCCGACGCCATCACCGACGCCTGCGACGGTTTTGCCGACATCCTGCACCAGGGTGGTGGTCACCAGCGGAGTGGTGGTCGGGTTGGTCGGGTTGGTTGGACCCGTAGGGTCGGTCGGATTGGTTGGGTTGGTCGGATCGGTCGGGTTGGTTGTACCCGTACCGCCAGTACCGCCAGTACCGCCAGTACCACCGGTGCCTCCGGTACCACCTGTGCCTGCGGTATCGGTACCGCCGGTGCCGCCGGTGCTGCCAGTGCCGCCAGTGCCACTGCTACCGCCAGTACCACTAGTGCCGCCAGTGCCCGACGTCGCGCTGTCTGGCGAAGAGCTGCCGGAGCTGCTGTGATGGCCGCCACCGCCGCTGCTGCAGCCAGCGAGGCCAAGGGAGAGGATCAATGCCAGAGCTGTTGCCGATTTGCACCACACTTGAGTTTTCATGATTGAGATTCCTTGCACCTGTAACAACATTCGTCGTTTTCGATGGCTCACCGATCTGTCGCCGGTAATGCCTCGTCCGTGGTGTCAATCTCAATCGCGCCGCAGGTTTCGACCATTCTCAAGTTGGTATTAACGCCTTTATATATAAGGCGCCGCGCCGTGCCTAAGGACTAATACCCAGGATATAGACGCATAAAAAAAGGCCTTGAAAATCAAGGCCTGGGTTTTTTCAGAGTGCGGCGCCAAGCGTGGAAAAACTTAAGTGATATATACACAATTTACAGGCTTGCCCGGGGGGGAGGATCAGGCAATCGGTTGCCATTGCCCGACCATGTGTTCCAGATCGCCGTGGCCGATCAGGCGCAACTCGCCGCTGGATCCCGGCACACTCGCCAGCAATGAAACCTCACTGGGCAAGCGCACCGGTTTGCGAAAGTGCACGGCGATTTCAAGGTTGGCCTTGGGTAGATGATCAGCCAGTGCCGCGAGGGTTCTGGCCTTGTTCCACAAGCCGTGAGCAATCGCCGTGGGGAAACCGAACAGTTTGGCACTGGCGGCGCTCAGGTGAATCGGGTTGTAGTCGCCCGAGACTTTGGCGTATTGCCGACCGATATCGGCCGGGGCTTTCCATTGCGCCACTTGCGTCAACACCTGGGACGGCTCCCAGTGTTGCTCGACAGGTTCGCCATCGAGTTTCACTCCGCGACAGAGCATCTGGCTTTCGGCCTCCCACAGTGGTCCGAGTTGATCGTCCAGAGTGGTCAGTACGTCGAAGGTCGCACCTTTGGCATGCGGCTGCAGGTTGTGCACGCGAACACTGACTTGCGCTCGACTGATCCCGCCCATCGGTCGCAATACGCGTATGCGGTTGCTCAGATGAATCAGCCCCAGCAGCGGGAACGGAAATTCCTTGGCCGTGAGCAATTGCATCTGCAGGGCGAACGCGAGGATGTGTGGATAAGTCGGCGGCAGCAGGCCGTCATCGGCAAAGCCGCAGACCTTGCGATAGGCCGCCAGTTTCTGCGGGTCGACATCGACCCAGCAGCGCAAACCGCTGTCGGGCAGTCGGGTACCGGTGATCTTGCGCCGTGTCGCGGCCCGCGCGTACAGGGCGGCCAGGCTCGGTTCACGGTCGAGGGTGTGCCATTCAATGCTCATGCCTATGCCCCCAGAACACTTTGTCCACAGACCCGCAATGCCTGACCGGTGAACGCACCGGTGCCCGGTTGCGCCAGCCATGCGACGGCTTCGGCGACGTCTTGCGGCAAACCGCCCTGGCCCAGCGAACTCATGCGCCGTCCGGCTTCACGCAGGCCGAACGGGATGTGCGCGGTCATCTGGGTTTCGATGAAGCCCGGGGCCACGGCGTTAATGCTGATGCCGCGTTCGTGCAGCGTCGGCGCCCAGGCCTGCGCCAGGCCGATCAGCCCGGCCTTGCTTGCGGCGTAATTGGTCTGTCCGCGATTGCCGGCGATGCCGCTGATCGAGGCCAGCAGAATCACCCGCGCATTGTCGTGCAGGGTGCCGCTGTCGAGCAGGGCCTTGGTCAGCACTTGCGGAGCATTGAGGTTGACCGCCAGCACCGCGTCCCAGAATTCCGGGGTCATGTTGGCCAGGGTCTTGTCGCGGGTGATCCCGGCGTTGTGCACCAGAATGTCGAGGCCGTCCGGCAATTGTTCGACCAATTGCGCAGCGGCGTCTTCGGCGCAGATGTCGAGGGTGATCGCCCGTCCGCCGAGGCGCGCGGCGAGGGCTTCCAGATCAGTCTTGGCCGGTGGTACGTCGAGCAAAATCACTTCCGCTCCGTCGCGGGCGAGGGTCTCGGCAATCGAGGCGCCGATCCCGCGTGCCGCGCCGGTAACCAGCGCCTTGCGTCCGGCCAATGGCCGGGTCCAGTCGGTGACCTGTGTGGCGCACGCGGTCAGGCGAATCACCTGCCCGGAGACAAAGGCGCTTTTCGGCGAGAGGAAAAACCGCAGCGGCCCCTCAAGCTGATCTTCGGCGCCCTCACCGACATAGATCAGTTGCAGCGTGCCGCCGCTGCGCAGCTCTTTGGCCAGCGAGCGCGAAAAGCCTTCGAGTGCCCGCTGTGCGCTGGACGCAAACGGATCGCGCAAGGTTTCCGGGGCGCGGCCGAGGATCACCAGGTGCGCGCTGCTGTCGAGATTTTTCATCAACGGCTGGAAGAACTCACGCAGCTGTTTGAGCTGGTCGGTGTGCTGCAGATCGCTGGCATCGAACACCACGGCCTTGAGTTTCGGCCCGTGCCCGGGAATCCACGCGGTGGCCAGCGACGGTTCGCTGCCGTAGCTGTAGATCGAGTCGGTCAGGCGGTTGGCGAACGCGTTGATCCGCTCGGCCAGCGGCCCGCCGCCGATCAGCAGCGCTCCGTCCACCGGCCGCAGGCGTCCGGCCTGCCAGCGTTCCAGCCGCACCGGCGACGGCAGGCCCAAAGCCCCGACCAGACGGTGGCCGATGGATGAGTTGGCGAAGTCGATATAGCGGTCAGACATGGAACGCTCTCCAAAAGTTGGGGTTCAAAGTGTGGACTACCAACGGCAATCAATCGTTCGATTCACGCAATAAGGCCTACGCTAGAACAGCAGAGTAGTTGGCCGCCGATGGTTGTGTGGCCAAACACAAATTCAGAAACAACGTTGAACCCTGTAGGAGTGACCTGTGGCGAGGGGATTCATCCCCGATCGGCTGCGAAGCAGTCGCAATGTATAGCGATTGCAATGAGGGGGCCGCTGCGCGACCCATCGGGGATGAATCCCCTCACCACAGATCACTTCTACAGAGGATTCAGGTGAATTCGACCATTTGGAAAAGGAGCTTTTCATGAGTCAGCTGCGCCGCGTCGCCATCATCGGCGGTAACCGTATTCCCTACGCCCGCTCCAACGGGCCGTACGCCACTGCCAGCAATCAGGTGATGCTCACCGCTGCCCTTGAAGGCCTGATCGAACGCTACAACCTGCACGGCCAGCGCATCGGCGAAGTGGTGGCGGGGGCGGTGCTTAAATTGTCACGGGATATGAATCTGACCCGCGAGTGCGTGCTCGGCTCGCGGCTGTCGCCCACCACCCCGGCCTATGACATCCAGCAAGCCTGCGGCACCGGGCTGGAAGCGGCGCTGCTGGTGGCCAACAAAATCGCCCTCGGCCAGATCGACTGCGGCATTGCCGGTGGCGTCGACACCACCTCGGACGCGCCGATCAGCGTCAGCGAAGGGCTGCGTAAAATCCTTCTGCAGGCCAACCGCGCCAAGACCACTGGCGACAAGCTGAAAACCTTTCTGCAACTGCGCCCGCGGCACCTGATCCCGGAGTTCCCGCGTAACGGCGAACCGCGTACCGGCCTGTCGATGGGCCAGCACTGCGAACTGATGGCGCAGACCTGGAATATTCCCCGTGAAGAGCAGGATCAACTGGCCCTCGAAAGCCATCACAAACTCGCTGCCTCCTACAGCGAAGGTTGGCACAACGATCTGATGACGCCGTTCCTCGGCCTGACCCGCGACAACAATCTGCGCCTGGACCTGACCCTGGAAAAACTCGCCACGCTCAAACCCGCTTTCGAAAAAAGCGCCAAGGGCACGCTGACGGCGGGCAACTCCACGCCGCTCACCGACGGCGCTTCGGTGGTGCTGCTGGGCAGCGAGGAGTGGGCGAAAGAACGTGGTTTGCCGATCCTCGCCTATCTGCGCGATGGCGAAGCGGCGGCGGTGGATTTCGTCAACGGCGCCGAAGGCCTGTTGATGGCGCCGGTGTATGCCGTGCCGCGTTTGCTGGCGCGTAATGGGCTGACCCTGCAGGACTTCGATTACTACGAAATTCACGAAGCGTTCGCCGCCCAGGTGCTGTGCACGCTCAAGGCCTGGGAAGATCCTGAATATTGCAAGACGCGTTTGGGGCTGGACGCACCGCTGGGCTCGATCGATCGCAGCCGGTTGAATGTGAAAGGCAGCTCGCTGGCGGCGGGGCATCCGTTTGCCGCGACCGGTGGGCGGATTGTCGCGAACATGGCGAAACTGCTGGATGCGGCAGGCAAGGGCAGGGGGCTGATCTCGATCTGCGCGGCTGGGGGGCAGGGTGTCACCGCAATCATCGAACGCTAAAAGATCGCAGCCTTCGACGCCAATTTCATGCAGGAGCTGCCGCAGGCTGCGATCTTTTGACCTTGAATCTTTTCATTACCGCTGCGTGTCAGATTCTGTCGCAAATGCCCTCGACAGCCGATAACTACAAGCAAGGTCGGCTCGGCTATGATCGGCAAAGCTCGATTATTTCGGCACAGTGTGTGCATCCACAGGGTTCACAGGTCGGCAACCCCTCCCCGTAGCGCGAGGATTGCCGTATAACGAGTGACATTCGCGTGTTTGGTAATAAAGGACCCACAATAAAAGCTGATGAAGACTCCAAAACGCATTGAACCCCTGATCGAAGACGGTCTGGTCGACGAAGTGCTGCGCCCACTCATGAGTGGTAAAGAAGCAGCTGTTTATGTGGTGCGCTGCGGTAACCAGTTACGTTGCGCGAAGGTTTACAAGGAGGCGAACAAACGCAGTTTCCGCCAGGCAGCCGAGTATCAGGAAGGCCGCAAGGTGCGTAACAGCCGGCAGGCCCGGGCGATGGCCAAGGGTTCGAAATTTGGTCGCAAGGAGACCGAAGACGCCTGGCAGAACGCCGAAGTCGCGGCGCTGTTCCGTCTGGCCGGTGCCGGTGTGCGAGTGCCCAAGCCGTACGACTTTCTCGATGGCGTGCTACTGATGGAGCTGGTGGCCGACGAGTATGGCGATGCCGCGCCGCGTCTGAACGACGTGGTGCTGGAGCCGGATCAGGCCCGCGAATATCACGCGTTCCTGATCTCGCAGATCGTGCTGATGTTGTGTACCGGTCTGGTGCACGGTGACCTCTCGGAGTTCAACGTGCTGCTGACCCCGACCGGCCCGGTGATCATCGACCTGCCGCAGGCAGTGGATGCCGCCGGCAACAACCACGCATTCAGCATGCTCGAGCGCGATGTGGGCAACATGGCTTCGTACTTCGGGCGCTTTGCCCCGGAGCTGAAGCAGACCCGCTACGCGAAAGAAATGTGGGCGTTGTACGAAGCCGGCACCTTGCATCCCAACAGCGTGCTGACCGGTGAGTTCGACGATCCGGAAGATCTGGCTGATGTTGGCGGTGTATTGCGCGAGATCGAAGCGGCGCGGCTCGACGAAGAGCGCAAGCAGGCGATCCGTGCGGCGGATGACGAGCCCAAAGGCAAGTCCGACGAACCACCGCCGCCACCGTGGATGCAGTAAGCGCTTGAACAGAAACCCGGCTTCGGCCGGGTTTTTTGTGCCCGTATATTCCGTCACCACACCTCACTGTGGGAGCTGGCTTGCCAGCGATAGCGGTGGTTCAGCTGAAAATTTTATCGGATGTACCGGCCTCTTCGCTGGCAAGCCAGCTCCCACAGGGGGCGGTGGTATCTATGGACGTTATATGGGAATCTTGTCCGCCCCCGCACACTCAAGGATTGAATGTGAACGCCCGCCTGATCATCACCGCCCGTTTGATCTCAGACTTCGGCGCTTTCCTCAACATGGTCGCGCTGGCGACGTACGTCTACCTGCTGAGCAACAGCGCCATGAGCGTCGGGATTTTCCTCGCCAGTCGGGTTGGCGGGGGGATTTTCGCCAGCCTGATCGGCACACGGTTCTATCGGCGCTGGAATGGCCGGGTACCGCTGATGGCCTTCGATCTGCTGCGCGCGGCGTTGCTCGGTCTGCTGTTGATCCTGCCAGTGAGCCAGCAGGCGTTGCTGTTGCCGGTAATCGCTTTCGGCCTGGGCTTTGGCAACTCGATGTTCGCCATCGGCCTCAACAGCCAGTTGCCGAGGCTGATCGCCCCGGCGCAGCTACTGAAAACCAACGCCTGGATCACCTCGGCGTCATCGGCGGCGATGGTTGGCGGCAGTCTGGTCTCGGGGTTGCTGGTGGCGGCATTCGGCTTCGAAACGGTGTTCGCGCTCAACGCACTGACCTATCTGCTGGCGGCGCTGTTGATTGCGCCGTTGCGCTTCGCCGCTGCAGAAGTCAGCGAACAATCGGCCAGCGAACGCGGCGAATGGTCAGCCCTGAAACAAGGCCTGCGCAGTGCCCCGGTGATTGCGGCGATGCTCGCCGTGACCATGGCCGACACCTTGGGCAGTGCCGCGCACAACGTCGGGTTCCCGATCATCTCCAGACTGCTGACACCCGATTCGGCCAGCACCACGCTGGGCCTGATGCTAGCGGTGTGGGCCAGCGGCAAACTGCTCGGCGCACGGATTGCCAGTCGCCTCAAAGGCACGGATAACCGTGATCTGGAGCGACGGTATTTCTTCGGGGTGGCGTTGATGTCCTGCGGCTTTATCCTGATGTTCCAGCAGCACAGCCTGCTCGGCCTGCTGCTGTTTTCCCTGCCGGCGGGGTTGGGTGATGGCGTTTCCGAAGTCGGCCTGATGTCGCGCCTGCAACGTGAGCCTGAGCATTTACGGCTGCCGATTTTCAGTTTCCTGACCTTGCTGCAAATGACCGGGTTTGGCGTCGGCATGCTGATTGCCGCGCCGTTCTACGAATGGTGGACGCCGGGTGCCGTGGTCATGCTGTTCCACGGCATCCCGCTCGGTACGCTGTTGACCGTGAAGTTGCTGGCGCTCAGGCGCGGGCGGGTTGCGCGCAGCAGCCCGACGCCAGCTCCTTGAGGATCGGACAGTCGGGACGATGGTCGCCATTACAGTGCTCGACCAGATCCTGCAGGGTGTCGCGCAACTCGCCGAGTTCGCGGATCTTCTGATTCAGTTCGTCGATGTGCTGACGCGCTAGCGCTTTCACATCGGCACTGGCACGTTGGCGATCCTGCCACAGGGTCAGCAGCTTGCCGACTTCCTCCAGGGAAAACCCCAAGTCCCGCGAACGCTTGATGAACGCCAGGGTGTGCAGGTCATCATCGCTGTAGACCCGGTAGCCGCTGTCGGTGCGATGGGCCGCCTTGAGCAGGCCGATCGACTCGTAATAGCGGATCATCTTTGCGCTCAGGCCACTGTGCCGGGCCGCTTGGCCGATGTTCATCGGTGTTCCTCCAGATCCTTCGGTTTCCAGGTTTTCAACAGTAGCGCATTGCTCACCACGCTGACGCTCGACAGCGCCATCGCCGCGCCGGCCAGCACCGGGTTGAGGAAGCCGAGCGCCGCCAGCGGAATGCCGATCAGGTTGTAGACGAAGGCCCAGAACAGGTTCTGGCGGATCTTCGCGTAGGTCTTGCGGCTGATCTCCAGTGCCGCCGGCACCAGCCGTGGATCCCCGCGCATCAGGGTGATACCGGCGGCGTGCATCGCCACGTCGGTGCCGCCGCCCATGGCGATGCCGATGTCCGCTGCGGCCAGTGCCGGGGCGTCGTTGATGCCATCGCCGACCATCGCCACCACGCCGGTTTTCTTCAGCTCAGCGACAGTGGCGGCTTTGTCGGCGGGCAGCACTTCGGCGAGCACGTTCTCGATGCCCAAAGCCTCGGCGACCACTGTCGCGCTGCCACGGTTGTCGCCCGTCAGCAGATGGCTGTGGATATCGCGGGCGGCCAGTTGTTGCACTGCTTGCAATGCGCCGGGCTTGAGCGTGTCACCGAAGGCGAACAGGCCGATTACGCGCGGTTCAGGACTTTGCTCGATCAGCCACGATAAGGTCCGGCCTTCGCTTTCCCAGGCCTCGGCGGATTCGTCGAGATTGCCGGCGCCCAGGCCGCTTTCTTCCAGCAAACGCCGATTGCCCAGCGCCAGACGCCGACCGCCAAGATTGCCGGCGATGCCACGCCCGGTCAGGGACTGGCTGTCGCTGACATCCGGCACGTTCAGGCCACGCTCGGCGGCCGCGTCCAGCACGGCTTTGGCCAGCGGATGTTCGCTGCCGCGTTGCAGGGCACCGGCCGTTGTCAGCAACCTATTCTCATCGCCATCCACCGCGCTCAAATGCGCGATGCGTGGCGTGCCGGAAGTCAGCGTGCCGGTCTTGTCGAAGACCACGTTGTCGACTTCATGGGCACGTTCCAGCGCTTCGGCGTCCTTGATCAGAATCCCGTGACGCGCGGCCACGCCGGTGCCGGCCATGATCGCTGTCGGCGTGGCGAGACCGAGGGCACACGGACAGGCAATCACCAGCACGGCGACGGCGTTGATCAACGCGGTCTCCATGGGCGCGCCGTACAGCCACCAGCCGATCAGCGTCGCCAAAGCGATCAGCAACACGGTGGGCACGAACACCTGGCTGACTTTATCCACCAGTTTCTGGATCGGCGCTTTCGCCGCCTGAGCGTCCTCCACCAGACGGATGATCCGCGCCAGCACGCTTTCTGCACCGAGGGCAGTGGTGCGCACCAGCAGGCGACCTTCACCGTTGATCGCGCCGCCGGTGACCGTGTCGCCCGGCTGTTTTGGCACTGGCAGGCTTTCACCGCTGATCAAGGCTTCGTCAGCGTGGCTCTGGCCTTCCAGCACTTCACCGTCCACCGGAAAGCGTTCGCCAGGTTTGACCAGAACCAGATCGTTGAGGCGCAGGGCACTGATTGCCACGTCCTGTTCGCGACCGTCGATGACTTGAATCGCCCGCTCCGGGCGCAAGGCTTCGAGGGCGCGGATGGCGCTGGCGGTCTGGCGTTTGGCGCGGCTTTCCAGGTATTTGCCGAGCAGCACCAAGGCAATCACCACGGCTGAGGCTTCGAAATACAGATGCGGCATGCGCCCGGCGGCGGTGGCCCATTCGTACAGGCTCAAGCCATAACCGGCGCTGGTGCCGAGGGCGACCAGCAAGTCCATGTTGCCGGCGCCGGCGCGCACGGCTTTCCACGCGGCCACGTAAAACCGTGCACCAAAAATGAATTGCACCGGGGTGGCGAGGGCGAATTGCGCCCAGGCCGGAAGCATCCAGTGAATGCCGAACGGTTGCAGCAGCATTGGCAACACCAGCGGCAAGGCCAAGGCGATCGCGCAGATCAGCGCCCAGCGCTCATGTTGCAGGCGCTGTTGCTGGTTATCGGTGGCCGGATGTTCGGCTTGCCAGACGCTGGCCGAGTAGCCGGCCTTGCTCACAGCATCGAGCAGCGACTGAATATCGACCTGACCGAGCCATTCGAGGTGCGCGCGTTCGTTGGCGAGGTTGACGCTGACGCTCTTCACCCCGGGGACTTTGTTCAGGGCGCGTTCGACGCGACCGACGCACGAGGCGCAGGTCATGCCGTCGATGCTCAATTCCATGGTCTGCTGCGGCACGCTGTAACCGGCGCGCTGCACCGCCTCCATCAACGCCGGCAAGCTGTCGCCGGGCGCCTGGACGCGGGCCTGTTCGGTGGCGAGATTGACGCTGACGGCACTGGCGCCGCTGACTTTGCGCAACGCCCGCTCGACACGCCCGGCGCAACTGGCGCAGGTCATGCCGGCAATCGGCAGATCGAAAGTGATGGAATCGGACATCGGTCTTACTCCCTGTAGAAGATGCCTACAAGGATCAACCTTGCCACGCGGGCAAGGTCAAGCGCCAATATTTGACTCACTACACAAATAGTGTGGGAGCGGGCTTGCTCGCGAATGCGGTGTGTCAGTCAACATCATCGCTGAATGACACAGCGCATTCGCGAGCAAGCCCGCTCCCACATTTGGAGTTTTGCTTAGTATTCGAGGGCGGCAGGTCGCAGGTACAAGCCTTTGGCATTTGCCGCGATCCGGTACTTGAGCACATCGCCGGCCTTGAGCGAGATCTCCTGCGCCGGCGGCGCGAGCATGCCTGCCTGGCAACCCGGCACCTGGCCGGGCAATTGTTTCAGCCGAATGGAAATCGTGCCGTGGGGCAGGTTGAACGAAGTGGTCTGCTCCTGAAGCAGGCGCGCCGCGAGCTCATCATTGATATACACGCCAATCTCGCAGGGAGTCGGCACTTCCAGGCGCTCGCGCGAGATGATCAGTACGGCGTAGTCCTCGCCGGTCGCGTTGGCCTGGGGCAGGGCGGCAAAGAGGCTGAGCAGGCCAAACAGGCTGAAAGCTGACCAGCGCATGGCTGAATCTCCTGAATTTGAGTCATTGATGCACGCAGCTTGGCTGAGCGCGACGCCGATTGCCAGCCCGGCAGTTTTTCGCAGAACTTGACCTTGCCATGGTGGCAAGCTCGACACTGCCGGCAACCTCACTCAAAGGAGTCCATCCATGCAAGTGTTCAACGTTCAAGGCATGTCCTGCGGTCACTGCGTCAAAGCCATTACCAACGCGGTGCAGGCGAAAGATCCGGCGGCCAGCGTGCGGGTCGATCTGGGGGCCAAGGAAGTTGGCGTCGAGAGTACGCTGAGTGCCGAGCAGGTGATCGAGGTGATCAGTGAAGAAGGCTACCCGGTAAAACTCGCCGGATAATGATAAATCCCCTGTGGCGAGGGAGCTTGCTCCCGTCGGGTCGCGAAGCGGCCCTTTTTCCAATTGAAAAACACTGGGCCTGCTGCGCAGGCCAGCGGGAGCAAGCTCCCTCGCCACAGGTTTCAGGTGTAGGTCATCTGATTTCTAATAGTTAGCGAGCTATCGGAATGTTCAAGGTGTCTCAGCGCGGCTAGACTGTCGGGCTGCCGACTCCTATCCCACCTGGATGCCTGATGAACTTCCGTACCATTCTGATTCTCGGTGCCTTGAGCGCCTTCGGTCCGCTGGCGATCGACTTCTATTTGCCCGCGTTTCCGTCGATGGCGCTGGCCTTTGGCACTGATGAAAAGCATGTGCAGCTGACCTTGGCGGCCTATTTCGCCGGCCTGTCGATCGGGCAGTTGCTTTACGGCCCGGTGGCCGACCGTTTTGGGCGGCGCCTGCCATTGCTTGGCGGGGTCGGCCTGTTCACCCTGGCCTCGCTGGCCTGTGCCTACGCACCGAATCTGGAATGGCTGATCGGCGCGCGTTTCGTTCAGGCGCTGG
The DNA here is from genome assembly GCF_044753325.1 of Pseudomonas sp. NPDC088414. Lineage (NCBI taxonomy): Bacteria > Pseudomonadati > Pseudomonadota > Gammaproteobacteria > Pseudomonadales > Pseudomonadaceae > Pseudomonas > Pseudomonas sp. NPDC088414. The sequence continues at coordinate 155,537 of NZ_JBIVMY010000006.1, forward strand.
GCGGTTGCGCGGGGATGGTGATTTCCCGGGCGGTGGTCAGTGACAAGTGCGATGCGGTTGGTTCGGCGAAAGTCTTCTCGCAGTTGATGCTGGTGATGGGCCTGGCCCCGATCCTCGCGCCGCTGCTCGGCGGTCTGTTGGTCAACACCACGGGTTGGCAGTCGATCTTCCTCGTGCTGACCGGCTTCAGTGCGCTGGCGGGCTTGGCTGTGGCGCTGGGTCTGCCGGAAAGTCTGCCGGCCCATGTGCCGCGCCAGCCACTGTCCGGTGCGTTGCGCCAATACGGCCGGTTGTTCGGCGACCGGGTGTTTCTCGGCCACGCCCTGACCGGCGGTATCGCCGTCGCCGGGATGTTTTCCTATATCGCCGGTTCACCGTTCGTCTTCATCAAGCTCTACGGCGTACCGGCCGAGCATTTCGGCTGGCTGTTCGGCACCAATGCCGCGGGTTTCATTCTGGTGGCCCAGGTTAATGCGCGGCTGTTGGCCAAGCGCGGTCCGGCATTCCTGCTGGCGCGGGCGGTCTGGGTGTATCTGTTGGCCGGTGTGACTTTGCTCGCGGTCAGCTCGATGCACACCGATGCCTTGTGGCCGCTGTTGCTTCCGTTGTTCGTGTGCATTGCCAGCCTCGGCTGCATCCTGCCTAACGCAGCGGCCTGTGCGATGAACGGTCAGGGCGCCCGTGCTGGCAGTGCTTCGGCGCTGATGGGTTGCCTGCAGTTCAGCGTGGCGTCCGGCGCGGCTTCGCTGGTGGGCGTGCTGCACGACGGCAGCGCCATGCCGATGGCCATGGTCATCAGCCTGTGCGGATTACTGGTGGTGAGCGTTGCGATGTACACCCGGCGTTTGCAGAATGCCCGGGCACTGGCGCAAGCACAGGCCGAAGCCTGAAACCTTCAGCCGGCGGCGCGTTGCTGTCCGGGGTCGGGAAACTGATGGGGCGCGTGCAGGCGCGCTTCAAGGGTGCGGGTGAAGGCGAGGGCCTCGGCTTCACTGCGAAAGGTCACGGCGTGCTGGTCCAGACGAACCTGCCATTGAGACTTTGCCACTTCTTTTATCAGGATCTTCATTGCTGACCTCCCTTGTGTAAAAGATGCATCGCAGAGGCTTCGATTGTAGACCTGAATACGATCGCATTTGTGACAACGCTCAAGCATCTGACTGACGGCAAAAAACAGCACCAGCCCTTAAAGGGTCTGGCGCTGATTGCGGCCTTCGGATTCTCAGAAACTTTCTAAAACAATTTTCCCCTTGGCTTTGCCACTTTCCAGCAACTCGTGCGCGCGACGCAGGTTCGCCGCATTGATCGTGCCGAAATGTTCGCCCACCGTAGTTTTCAAAGTCCCCGCATCAATCAGCTCGGCCACGCGGTTGAGCAGTTTGTGCTGCTCGATCATGTCCGGGGTTTCGAACAGCGATCGGGTGTACATGAACTCCCAATGCAGCGACAGGCTCTTGCGCTTGAGCTGGCTCACGTCCAGCGACTTCGGATCGTCGATCAGCGCGAGTTTGCCTTGCGGCGCTAGGGCCTCGACCAGTTGCTCCAGGTGCAGATCGGTCTGGGTCAGGCTGGCGACGTGGGTGACGTGATCAATGCCGGCGCGCTTGAGTTCTTCGCTCAGCGGCTGGCTATGGTCGATCACCAGGTCGGCACCCAGCTCGGTCACCCAGTCGCGAGTCTGTGCACGGGACGCGGTGCCGATGACTTTGAGCCCGGTCAACTGGCTGGCCAGTTGGGTGAGGATCGAACCGACGCCGCCAGCGGCGCCGACGATCAGCAGGCTTTGACCTTCATCGGTCTTGCCCTCACGGATCTGCAGGCGTTCGAACAGCAGTTCCCACGCGGTGATCGCGGTCAGCGGCAGCGCGGCGGCTTCGGCAAAACCGAGGGATTTGGGCATGTGGCCAACAATGCGCTCATCGACCACGTGCAGCTCGCTGTTGCCACCGGCACGGGCGATGGAGCCGGCGTAAAACACTTTGTCGCCGGCCTTGAACAGCGTCACTTCACTGCCGACGGCTTTGACCACACCGGCGACGTCCCAGCCCAGTACTTTTGCTGCGCCGTTTTCCGGCGCCACGTTCTGCCGCACCTTGGTGTCGACCGGGTTGACCGAGATGGCTTTGACTTCCACCAGCAGGTCGCGCGGGCCGGCGACCGGCTCCGGCAGTTCGATGTCTTGCAGCGATTGTTCGTCGCTGATCGGCAGGGAGGCGTAATAGGCGATGGCTTTCATGACTTTCTCCGTAACGGTAATAGAAGAAGGGCTCAGGCGATGGTGCCCAGGCGTTTCAATTGGAAGTGTTCGATGCAGTGGCCGGCGGCGGCCTGGAAGTTCTGAAAATGCGCGCTGGCGTTGTGCGCCTGCAGAATTTCCTCGCTGGCCCAGTGTTCGATCACATAAAAGGTCAGCGGATCGGCGAGGTCGCGGTGCAGGTCGTACTGGCTGCAGCCTTCTTCGGCGCGACTCGGCTCAACCAGTGCACGCAGGGCGTTTTCGAGGGTCTCTTGCTGGCCGGGTTTGGCGATCAGGGTGGCGATGGCGGTGAATGCTTGGGACATGTTTGGCTCCAGTCGCGGGATAAATTCGCTTGAACCCATCATTGGCTATTTCTCGGCGCGATAAAACCGGCTAAAAGAGCAGTCTCTTTCAATATTTTTTTGATAATCGAGGCTGAGAATGCTGCGTTTCGACGATTTACAGTTGTTCGTGCGCGCGGCGGATCTGGGCAGCCTGTCTGCAGCGGCGCGGGTGATGGACATGTCTGCCGCTGTAGCCAGCGCCGCGCTCAAACGCATCGAACAGCAACTGGGCGTGCGTCTGCTCGCGCGTTCGACCCGCAGCCTGCGCCTGACCGCCGAGGGCGAAGGCTTTCTCGAATATGCGCGGGCCGCGTTGAGTTCGCTGGACGAAGGCCGGCGTTTTCTCTCCAGTGCGCAGGATCAGGTCAGCGGCATCCTGCAGTTGTCGGCGCCTTCGGATTTCGGGCGCAACCTGCTGTTGCCGTGGCTCGACGAGTTTCAGCGCGAGCATCCGAAACTGACCGTGCGCCTGTTGCTCGGTGATCGCATCGCCGACCTGTTCCGCCAGCCGGTGGACATCGCCCTGCGCTACGGCGAGCCAGAGGATTCGAGCCTGGTGGCGCTGCCCATCGCTCCGGACAATCGCCGCGTGCTTTGCGCCTCGCCGGCGTATCTGGCGCGCCACGGTGAACCGCGTCAGCTCGAACAGTTGGCGCAGCACAATTGCCTGCTGTACATGCTCGGCAGCCGCGTGCACGACCATTGGAGTTTTCATGACGGCAAACGTGAAGTCGGCCTGACGGTCAGTGGCGATCGCTTCAGCGATGACGCCGACGTCGTGCGGTTGTGGGCGGTGGCGGGGGCTGGAATCGCCTACAAGTCGTGGCTCGACGTTGGCGCGGATGTCCTTGCCGGACGCCTCAAGGTGTTGCTGCCGGAATTGCTCTGTGAGCGTGCTCCGCTGAATTTGTTGTGCGCCCATCGCGCACAATTGAGTAAGCCGGTGAACCTTTTAAGAGAAATGCTCGCCAGCCGATGCGCCGAATTGAGTAGTCAATTTCCGCATTTCCCGAAAGTTGATCATTAGTCGCAGGCAATTAGCGAAATTTCTCTCAGGAACTATCACCATTCGAGTCAGCCACGGCGCAGGAAGCGGCGTGCATCCCGCTTATACTAGCGACCGCCTCAAACCTGCACCGATAACCGGCCAGGACAGAATCCGCGTGGTTTTTCCAGGGCCTGGCGAGCGCTGCACAAACGCCGCGGACACGTCATTGACGGGTGCAGCAGCACCGGCCTGGCGTGCTCCGGTTCACGGCGTTTTACCCGTCTTGGCCGACGACACATTACTGGTCAAGATGTCTTCGAGCAGTAGACGATACGATTCAACAGGGAGTGAACACATGGAACATGCACCTTGCATCAGCCAGATCGCCACGCTGCTGGCCGACCCCAAGCGCAGTGCGATGATGTGGGCGTTGATGGATGGCTCGGCACGCCAGACCGAAGAGCTGGCGCTGCTGGCAGGGTTGTCGCCATCCTCGGCCAGTGCGCATCTGGGGCGTTTGTCCGCCGGGGGCCTGTTGAAAGTCGAGGTCCGTGGACGCAAGCGCTTTTTCCGCCTGGCAGCCCCGGAGATTGCGGCGGCCATCGAAGCCCTGGCCAGTGCCACCATCGCCAGCGCACCGCGAGAAATTCCTCACGTATTCAAACGCTCGACGCCGAGCGCCAATCTCCGGACTGCGCCGTCTTCACTGCTGCGTGCGCGCTTTTGCGATGACCATCTGGGGGGCACGCTGGCTGCCGATCTGTATCAGCGTCTGCTCGATGCCGGCTGGCTCGAACAGATCGAGCAGCGGGTCGTGGTGACCCTCAAAGGCTCGACGCAACTGGCCAACCGCGGGGTATTCATCCAGGCCCTCGCTCATCGCAAGGCTCAGGTGGCGTGTGCCTGTCCGGACTGGAGTGAACGTCGCCCGCACTTGGGCGGTTCACTGGGCGCGGCGGTGCTGCAACTGTTCATGCAGTCCGGCTGGCTGGTGCTGCCCAAGGACTCCCGAGCCTTGCAGGTGACCCCGGCCGGGCAGCGGGAAATCCAGCGTTTCGCCAAGGAAACCGAGCTGGAATTGGCGTAGTAGAGCGTTCGCCGGCCGACACTTCGACGCTGGCGTCGCCTGTGACTGCGAACAGGTCGTATCCAGAAAAAGCGCCGGGGCGTAATCGCGCACACTCGATCTGCACACATTGTGGATGGGGGATGGGGCATGGATACGCGAAACTTCAGCGCGGCAGAACGCCTGGAACGGCTGCCACTCAGCGGTTATCACCGGGTCATTTTCATCATCATCGCCCTGGCATTCTTTTTCGACTCCATGGACCTGGCCATGATGACGTTCCTGCTCGGCTCGATCAAAACCGAATTCGGCTTGAGCAGTGCACAAGCCGGTCTGCTCGCCAGTTCGAGTTTTTTCGGCATGGTGCTGGGGGCGTCGCTGTCGGGCATGCTCGCCGATCGTTTCGGGCGTAAACCGGTGTTTCAGTGGAGCATCGTGCTGTGGGGCGTGGCCAGTTATCTGTGTTCGACCGCGCAAACGGTCGAGAGCCTGACGCTGTTCCGCATCCTGCTGGGGATCGGCATGGGCATGGAGTTTCCGATTGCACAGTCGATGCTTTCCGAGTTGATCCCGGCGCAGCGGCGCGGGCGCAACATTGCATTGATGGACGGTTTCTGGCCGCTGGGTTTTGTCGCCGCCGGAGTGCTGTCGTACTTCCTGCTGCCGCTGATTGGCTGGCGCGACATCTTTCTGGTGTTGGCGGTGCCGGCGGTGTTTGTGCTGGCGATCCGGTTTTTTATCCCCGAATCACCGCGCTGGCTGGAGCAAGCCGGACGCCATGAGGCGGCGGACAAAGTACTGAGCGCGATCGAGGCGCGCGTGCGCACGTCGCTCGGTGTCGAAACGCTGCCTGAGCCGGTGCGCCTGCCAAGGACAGTGACGCCGCCGGGCAATATCTTCTCGGCCCTCAGGCAGATCTGGTCACCGCAATACCGCCAGCGCACGACGATGATCTGGAGCCTGTGGTTTTTCGCCTTGCTCGGGTTTTACGGGCTGACATCGTGGCTCAGTGCATTGTTGCAACAGTCGGGTTTTGCCGTGACCCAGTCGGTGTATTACACCGTGCTGATTTCTCTGGGCGGGATTCCTGGGTTTCTGATGGCGGCGTGGCTGGTGGAGCGCTGGGGGCGCAAACCGGTGTGCATCGTGACGTTGCTCGGCGGCGGGGTGATGGCGTTTCTCTACGGGCAGAGCGCGGTGTTCGGCGGCAACGTCGCGTTGCTGATCAGCTCGGGATTGCTGATGCAGTTTTTCCTGTTCGGCATGTGGGCGGTGCTCTACACCTACACGCCGGAGTTGTACCCGACCTCGGCGCGCGCCACAGGCTCGGGCTTTGCCTCGGCGATTGGCCGCGTCGGCTCGCTGCTCGGACCGCTGGTGACCGGGTTGGTATTCCCGATTACCGGGCAGGGCGGGGTGTTTGCGCTGGGGGCGCTGTGCTTTGCGATTGCGGCGGGGGTGGTGTGGCTGTTCGGGATGGAGACGCGGGGCAAGACGCTGGAAGAGCTGACTGAACTCGAGATTTCCAGCTAAACACAACTCCTGTGGGAGCGGGCTTGCCCGCGATGGCGGACTGTCAGTCAACATTGATGTTGGAACTGATGGCCTCATCGCGGGCAAGCCCGCTCCCACAGTTTTTGTATTGCTCTTTAAGGTTTTACCAGACGCGCATCCAGGCTGTTCTGCGCCAGGCGTTTAGCTTGATCCTGGGTCATGCCCAGGTGTTCATGCAGCGCATGGAAGTTCTCGGTGACGTAACCGCCGAAGTACGCCGGGTCATCCGAGTTCACCGTGACCTTCACCCCACGCTCGAGCATGTCGAGGATGTTGTGCTGCGACATGTGATCGAACACGCAGAGCTTGGTGTTCGACAGCGGGCACACGGTCAGCGGAATCTGCTCGTCGATGATCCGCTGCATCAGGCGCTCGTCTTCGATGGCGCGTACGCCATGGTCGATGCGCTGGATTTTCAGCAGGTCGATGGCTTCCCAGATGTATTCCGGCGGGCCTTCTTCACCGGCGTGGGCGACGGTCAGGAAGCCTTCGTGACGGGCGCGGTCGAACACACGCTGGAACTTGCTTGGCGGGTGACCCATCTCGGAGCTGTCCAGGCCGACGGCGACAAATGCATCACGGAACGGCAGCGCCTGATCGAGGGTTTTCTGCGCTTCGTCTTCGCTCAGGTGGCGCAGGAAGCTCAGGATCAAACCGCTGGTGATGCCCAGTTGCTGCTCGCCATCCCTGAGTGCCGCGGCGATACCGTTGAGCACCACTTCAAACGGGATGCCCCGGTCGGTGTGGGTCTGCGGGTCGAAGAACGGTTCGGTGTGAATCACGTTCTGCGCTTTGCAGCGCAGCAGGTAGGCCCAGGTCAGGTCGTAGAAATCCTGCGAGGTGCGCAGTACGTCGGCGCCCTGGTAATACAGGTCGAGGAATTCCTGCAGGTTGTTGAAGGCGTAAGCCTTGCGCAGGGTTTCGACATCGCTCCACGGCAGGGCGATCTTGTTGCGTTCGGCCAGGGCGAACAGCAACTCAGGCTCCAGCGAGCCTTCCAGATGCAGGTGCAGTTCGGCCTTGGGCAGGGCGTTGAGCCAATCGTACATATTCTTTTCTCATCAGGTGCAGATGGCGGCCATTCTACAGATGCGCGCCGAAACAATTGGCAAAACCTGACCAAGCGATCCATCACACCGCTTGCGGTTCACGGCGGTAGGCGTAGGTATCGGCGAAGCGTGACAGCAGGAATTCGGCGCAGGTGGTGGTCGGATATTTCGCCGGGTGCTGTGCGTCCTGGCAACCGGGCAGGCATTCGATGCGGGTGTCCGGGTGCGGTTCGGCGAAGAACGGCATCGAATAGCGATCCACCCCCAGCGGACTGATCACCCGATGCGGGGTCGAGCGATAACGGTCGTTGCTCCAGCGCGCCATCATGTCACCGAGGTTGACCACGAATGTGCCTTCGATGGGCGGCGCATCGATCCATTCGCCATTGACGTTCTTCACTTGCAGGCCGCCGGCGCTGTCCTGGTAGAGCAGGGTGATGCAGCCGTAATCGGTGTGCGCGCCGGCGCCTTGCTGCTCGGCGCTGCTGGCGGTGCGGCGCGGCGGGTAGTGGATCAGCCGCAGCACACTGACCGGCTGATTGAAGCGGGTGTCGAAGAAGTCGCGCTCGATCCCCATCGCAATCGTCATTGCCCGCAGCAGAGTTTGCGCGAGCGCCTGCATGTCGAGGTAGTGCTGCTCCAGCAGCGTTTCCCAACCGGCGATTGGCGGATGACGATTGGGCCCGCGCAAGGGTTTTTCCGCTAGCACTTCAGGATGGTTCGCCGGCAGGTGTAGGCCCATGTCGAAGGTTTCTTTGAGGTCGCTGGGTTTGTCGGGATCGAGCTGTTCGGTGGCGATGGCGCCGTAGCCGCGATGATGGCGGGTCTGGGTGATGTCGATCCTGAGTTTTTCCTCGGTCGGTTGCGCAAAAAAACGCTGGGCGTGGTCGAGCAGCGAGTCGATGCGCTGTGCGGAAATCGGGTGACCCTTGATGTAGAAGAAGCCCCATTCGCGGCAGGCTTTGTCGATCTGTGCGGCGACGGTGGGCCAGGCGCTCTGGTCGGCGCTGTAGAGCGGTGAGATGTCGATGATCGGGAGCTGATCCATACACAATCCTTGAGAACACTGAAGATCAAATGTGGGAGCTGGCTTGCCAGCGATAGCGGTCTGACAGGCAACAATGATGTCGAATGTGAGGGCCTCATCGCTGGCAAGCCAGCTCCCACAGGGTCCGTGTCGGTAGTAAAAATTACTTCGGCATCTCGGCCTTCATCCCTTCCACGTAATAGTTCATCGACGCCAATTCCGCATTCGTCGCACTCACGCCCGCCGGGATTTTCTCCACGCCGGCCTGATCCTTGATCGGCCCGGTGAACGGTTGCAGCGCACCGCTCTTGATGTCGGCAATGATCTGCTCGGCCTCGGCTTTCACCGGTGCCGGCACCAGATCGCTGATCGGCAGTTCAACCGTGCCTTCCTTCAGCCCACCCCAGTAGTCCTGGGACTTCCAGTTGTGGTCGATCACGCTTTGCGTGGCCTGAATGTAGTGCGGCGCCCAGTCGTTGACGATCGAAGTCAGCACCGCTTTCGGGCCGAAGTGCGCCATGTCCGAGGCGTAACCCACGGCGTACACGCCACGCCGTTCGGCGGCCTGAATCGGCGCCGGGCTGTCGGTGTGCTGGAACACCACGTCCACACCCTGATCGATCAGCGCGTTGGCGGCATCGGCTTCCTTGCCCGGATCGAACCACGAGTTGACCCACACCACTTTGATTTCGGTGCCGGGGTTGTACTTGTTCAGCGCCAGCTGGATGGCGTTGATGTCGCGGATCACTTCCGGAATCGGGAACGAGGCGACGTAACCGATCTTCTTGGTCTTGGTCATCTTCGCCGCGAGGAAACCGCCGACGTAACGCCCCTCGTAAGTGCGCGCCAGATAGGTGCCGAGGTTCTTGTCCTGCTTGTAGCCGGTGGCGTGTTCGAAGGTCACCTTGGGAAACTGTTTGGCGACTTTCAGCGTCGGGTTCATGTAGCCGAAAGAGGTGGTGAAGATCAGGTCGTAGTTGTCCTTGGCCATGTTGCGAATCACCCGCTCGGCGTCGGCACCCTCGGCCACATTCTCGACGTAATTGGTGCTGATCTGCGCGCCGAATTTCTCCGCCAGCGCCTTGCGCCCCTGTTCATGCTGATACGTCCAGCCGTGGTCGCCGATCGGGCCGATGTAAACGAAACCGACCTTCAGCGGATCGGCAGCGCTGGCGCTCAGGCTTATCCCCAGACCGATGGCGGCGCACAGCAGTTTGTGCAGCGGACGTATGTGCATGAATTGGAGCTCCATTTTGTTGTGTGTGGTCAGGAGCAATGCAAATTGCTGACCAACAGGACAACAAAGCCAAAGATCGCAGCCTGCGGCAGCTCCTACAGGGGATGCGCAACCTGTAGGAGCTGCCGCAGGCTGCGATCTTTTCAGCGCCGGAACCAACGCAGTGCAAGCCAGCGGATTCACGCTATCGGCTGGTGCGCTAAGGTGTAACGAAACGTTAGCGCCACGCCGCAGTCAGTAGCTCATTCGAATCTCTCGGCAAAAAGGCCCGCCATGCTCACGATCCTCAAGCAAGAAAGCTTTCTGCTGCTGGCGGTGATTGCCGCGTGCATCGCCTATCCACTGGAACACTGGATGCTCCACAGCGGGCAGATCGTCGCGTTGATTTCGGGTCTGGTTCTGATCGCCTTTATCGTTGCCGCCTCGATGCGCGTCGCTCATCAGGCCGAACTGCTCGCAGAAAAAGTCGGCGACCCTTACGGCACGATGATCCTGACCCTCGCCGCGGTGCTGGTGGAAGTGGTGATCCTGGCGATCATGATGAGCAACGAAGCCTCGGCCACACTGGTGCGGGACACGATCTACTCGGCGGTGATGCTCGACATCAACGGCATCCTCGGCCTCGCCGCGTTGATGGGTGGGCTCAAGCACGGCGAGCAGTCGTACAACGACGATTCGGCGCGCAGTTACAGCGTGATGATTCTCACCGCCATGGGCGTGTCGATGGTGGTGCCGGAGTTTATTCCGGCGGCCAACTGGAAGGTTTATTCGGCGTTCACCATCGGTGCGATGGTGGTGCTTTACGCGCTGTTCCTGCGCATGCAGGTCGGGCCGCACAGTTACTTTTTCAGCTACAGCTACCCGGATAAACGCCGCAAGAAAGAACCGGTGGAAGATGAACCGAAACCGCTGAGCCTGACTTGGTCGATCGGCATTCTGGTGTTCGGCGTGGTGGTGATCGGCGCTCTGGCCGAAGTGATGTCCAAGACCCTCGATCTGGGCCTGGAAGGTACGGGCGCACCGCCGGTGATCACGGCGATTCTGGTGGCGGCGATTTCCGCAGCGCCGGAGATTCTGACGGCGTTGCGTGCCGCGTTGGCCAATCGCATGCAATCGGTGGTGAACATTGCGATGGGCGCGTCACTGTCGACGGTCATTTTGACGGTGCCGGTGATGGAGGCGATGGCGCTGTACACCGGCCAGCCATTTCAAATGGCAATGACCCCGGTGCAGACGGTGATGATCTTCATCACGCTGATCGTCAGTGCGATCAACCTCAATGACGGCGAGACCAATGCCATCGAAGGCATGACGCACTTTGTGCTGTTTGCGACGTTCATCATGCTGTCGCTACTGGGCCTCTAGAAACACCACAAATCCCCCTGTAGGAGCTGCCGCAGGCTGCGATCTTTTGATCTTGTTTTAAAATCAAAATCAAAATCAAAATCAAGATCAAAAGATCGCAGCCTGCGGCAGCTCCTACAGGGTTCTTTATTGGATCAGGTGCCGGCGATCAACTGGCGAGCCGCCTGGCTGTGATCGGCGATCAGGCCTTTGAGGTCAAGACCTTCGACTTGCCCATCAATCACCCGCCACTTGCCGCCAATCATCACCCGGTCCGCACGATCCGCACCGCACAACAACAGCGCCGAAATCGGATCATGACTGCCCGAGAAGCGCAGTTCATCGAGCTTGAACAACGCCAGATCCGCCTGCTTGCCCACCGCCAGCTCGCCAATGTCGGTACGCCCCAGCAGGCTCGCCGAGCCTTTGGTCGCCCAGCCGAGCACGCGCTCCGGGGTGATTTTTTCCGCACCATAACGCAGACGCTGGATGTACAGCGCCTGCCGCGCTTCGAGAATCATGTTCGACGCGTCGTTGGAGGCCGAACCGTCCACGCCCAGACCGAACAACGCACCAGCATCGGTCAGATCGATGCTCGGGCAGATGCCGGAGGCCAGGCGCATGTTCGAACTCGGGCAATGGCAGATACCGGTGCCGGCCTGGCCGAGGCGGGCGATTTCGTCCGGGTTGAAGTGGATGCCATGGGCCAGCCAGGTGCGCGGGCCGAGCCAGCCGACGCTGTCCAGGTAGTCCACGGTGCGCAGGCCGAAACGCTGCAGGCAGAAATCTTCTTCGTCGAGGGTTTCGGCCAGATGCGTGTGCAGGCGCACGTCGAGTTTATTCGCCAGTTCGGCGCTGGCGGACATGATCTCCGGGGTTACCGAGAACGGCGAGCACGGGGCCAGCGCGATCTGGATTTGCGCACCGTCGCCGCGCTCGTGGTACTCGTGAATCAGGCGCTGGCTGTCGTCGAGAATCACCTGACCTTCCTGCACGGTCTGCTGCGGCGGCAGGCCACCGTCCTTCTCGCCGAGGCTCATCGAACCGCGGGTGAGCATGGCGCGCATGCCCAGTTCACGCACGGTGTCGACTTGCACGTCGATGGCGTTTTCCAGACCGTCCGGGAACAGATAGTGATGGTCGGCGGCGGTGGTGCAACCCGACAGCAGCAATTCAGCCAAAGCCACTTTCGTCGCGAGGGCGAGTTTTTCCGGGGTCAGCCGTGCCCACACCGGATACAGGGTTTTCAGCCACGGGAACAGCGGCTGATTGACCACCGGCGCCCAGGCGCGAGTCAGGGTTTGATAGAAGTGGTGATGGGTGTTGATCAGGCCCGGCAGGACCACATGCTCGCGGGCATCGAACACGTCATTGCATGGCGCGGACGGTTGCTGACCGGCTGCCAGCACTTCGACGATCACGCCGTCTTGCAGCACCAGACCGCCACGGGCATCAAGCGCGTTGGCCGTGAAAATGGCGAGGGGATTTTTTAACCAGGTACGGGTCGCAGGCATTGTGGCCGGCTCCTCTGAAAGTTGGGTTCAGGGTTGCCAGCTCAGTGTTGCCCTGTCTGCTGATCCAGGGTCGCCGCGAAGGACGAGGCGCGCAGTTTCAAACAAATCGCCGGATCGGGCAAGCCCAACCCGACCGCCAACACAATCCCCTGTAGGAGCTGCTGCAGGCTGCGATCTTTTGATTTTGTTTTTCAAGATCAAAAGATCGCAGCCTGCGGCAGCTCCTACAGGGGGGGGCAGTGCTTACCAGGGAATGGTCTCGCCCTTGTAGTTGATGAAGTGATGCCCGCCCTTGCCGGTGTACGCATTCACCTGATCAATCAGCCCGCGAGTGCTGGTCTCTACATCCAGGTCGGCACCTTCACCGCCCATATCCGTTTTCACCCAGCCCGGATGCAACGACAGCACGGTGAGTTTCTGCTCGCCCAGTTGCGTGACAAAACTATTGGTCATCGAGTTCAGCGCGGCCTTGCTCGCCTTGTACAGCGCCAGCTCCGGCGCGTCGGGTACGGTGACGCTGCCCAGACCGGAGCTCATGAACGCCAGCACGCCGCTGCCGTCGCGGATCTGCCCGACGAAGCGCTGTGCGAGGTTGATCGGCGCCACGGCGTTGGTGAAAAACAGTTGCCCGACTTCGGCCAGTGTCGCGCCGCCCGGGGTTTGCACCTCCGGGCCTTTGACCCCGGCGTTGACGAACAACAGGTCGAAGGTCTCGCCCTTGAGCTGCTGGCTCAGGGCGATCACCGCTTGCTGGTCGTCCATGTCGAGTTTCTCGATCCGCACCTTGCCCAGCGCTTGCAGCGCCTCGGCCTTTTGCGGATTGCGCACGGTGGCGGTCACTTGCCAGCCATCGGCCAGCAGGGTTTTCACCAGCCCGAGGCCCAAGCCACGAGAGGCGCCGATGATCAGTGCGTGTTTTGCCTGGGACATGACGGGATTCCTTGAAAGTTACGGTTCACGGATTCAATGGACACGCCTGACCGAGCCGTTGTTGCAACTCTCGTCGCAACACATCGAGTTCGCTCATGCGGGTTTCGATCAAATGCAGTTTGTCGCGCAGCAACTGCGCCACGGCATTTTCCGGGTCGGGCGCGTTCCACAATGCGGCGACGCTGTTGCCGATTTCGCCGAGGGTAAAACCCAGGCGCTGTGCGGTCTTGATGTAGAGCACCAGTTGCAGCATTTCCGGCGGGTAATCGCGATAACCGTTGGCACTGCGTTGTGCCGCGATCAGTCCGCGCTGCTCGTAGAAACGCAAGGTGTCGCGGCTGACGGCGCTGGCCTGGGCTAATTCACCGATGCGCATGCTGGGTCTCAAAAGAGGTCTTGACCCTGGAGCATACTCCAGGCTTTACCGTGAGTGCTCCCTGAATTTCTGGAGCATGGATGATGTGGACTTCGACCCAGTATCGAAACGTGGTGCGCGGCAGCGCCTGGTATGACCTGATCGTAACGGCGGCGTTTGCCACGCCGTGGAGTTTTGCTGTGTTGCACGGTTTTTTGACCGCGTTGAATTTGCCCGGTGAGCTGCCTGCGTTTCAGCCCGTGCATATGTTGATGGCAAACCTGCTGGGCTCGGTGGTTTGTGTGTGGGCGGTGCTGCGCATTCGTGATCCGCAACCGGTGTATGGGCGCTATGACGCGGTGGCGCGGTTTCTGTTTGCGGCTTGGCAGGCGTATGCCCTGATGCATGGCGCCAGTTCGTTGCTGATCGGGTTTCTGGTCTTTGAACTGGCGTGGGGCGTGGCTCAGGTCATGCCGGTCTGTGGCGAGGGAGCTTGCTCCCGCTCGGCTGCGCAGCAGTCGTAATTCCTGAGTGCAAGGTCTTCCAGATTCAATGTTGAGGGCCGCTTCGCGCCCCAGCGGGAGCAAGCTCCCTCGCCACAGGTCTGGTGTGTGGCTAATGCCCGGCCTGCCACGGCTGCCCCAACGACACCGGCGCATACAACCGAGTCCGAACGGCATCGCGCGACAACAGCACCAACACCACAATCGTCGCCACATACGGCAGCATCGCCAGCAGACTCGACGGAATCGCCAGCCCCAAGCCCTGCGCCACCAGATGCAGGATGCTGGCGAGGCCAAACAGATAAGCCCCGAGCAACAAGCGCCACACCCGCCAACTGGCAAACACCACCAGCGCCAGGGCAATCCAGCCGCGTCCGGCGGTCATGTTCTCGGCCCACATCGGCGTGTACGCCAGCGACAGATACGCCCCGGCCAAACCGGCCATCGCCCCGCCGAACAGCACCGCCAGCGTGCGCACGGTCAGCACCGGCAGGCCCATCGCACTGGCCGCGTCCGGGTTCTCACCAACGGCCTGAATGATCAGCCCGACACGGCTTTTGATGATCACCCAAGCCACCAGCGCAAACAGCGCGAACGACAGGTACACCAGCAAGTCCTGAGCAAACAGCATGCGCCCGATCAGCGGAATCTCACTCAAGTACGGAATCGCCAACGGCTCGAATCCGGCCAACGGCTTGCCGACCCACGCGGCGCCGACAAAGGTCGACAGGCCCACACCGAAGATCGTCAGCGCCAGCCCGGTCGCCACCTGATTGGCATTGAACACCAGCGCCACCAGGGCAAACAGCGATGACAAGAGCATTCCCGCGAGCATCGCCAGCAACACGCCGAGCCACAGGTTGCCGCTGTTGAGGGCGACGATAAAACCGATCACCGCGCCAAACAGCATCATTCCTTCCTGGCCGAGGTTGAGCACGCCGCTCTTCTCGCAGATCAACTCACCCAGCGCCACCAACAACAGCGGCGTGCCGCAGCGCACCATGGCGTAGAAAATATTGCTCAGCAGATCGATATCCATCACAGCGCTCCGGCGGTTACGGCGGTGGTCGACGCGCGCCGTGTCCAGCGCAGTTTCAGGCGTGGCCGATAGAGAATCAGCACGTCGCAGGCCAGCAGGAAAAACAGCATCATTCCCTGAAACAGTTGGGTGATGGCTTGCGGCAGATTCAGGGTCATTTGCGCGCTTTCACCGCCGATGTACAGCAGCGCCATCAGCAGGCTCGAGAACAGAATCCCGATCGGATTCAACCGCCCGAGAAACGCCACGGTGATTGCTGCATAGCCATAGCCCGGCGAGACTTGCGGCACCAATTGCCCGATCGGCCCGGTCACTTCGCAAACCCCGGCCAGCCCGGCCAAACCACCGCTGATCAACAGCGCGAGCCAGATCAGACGCTTCTCGCGAAAGCCGACAAAACCTGCGGCACGTTTATCCAGACCGAGCACTTTGATCTGGAAACCGACAAAGCTTTTCTGCAACAACACCCACACCGCAACCAGTGCGAGCAAAGCGAAATACACCCCGGCGTGCACCCGGCCATCCTCCATCAGCAGCGGCAGGCGACTGGCGTCGCCGAACATCGCCGACTCGGGAAAGTTGTAGCCGGCCGGATCCTTCAGCGGCCCGTGCACGCAGAACAGCAACAGGTTCAGCGCGATGTAATTGAGCATGATGCTGGTGAGGATTTCGTTGGCGTTGAAGCGCGTGCGCAGCCATGCCGTCAGCCCGGCCCAAGCGGCCCCGGCGAAGGTGCCGGTAAGCAGGATCAGCACCAGTGCCCAGCGGCTTTGCAGGTCGATGATGTTCACCGCCAAGGCACTGCCGGCGAGTGCACCGAGGAGCAACTGGCCTTCGGCGCCGATGTTCCAGATTCGCGCTTGATAAGCCACGGCCAGACCGAGTGCGCAAAGCAGAATAGGCAGCGCCTTGACCAGCAGTTCGGAGACGCCATACAGATCGCTGACCGGTGCGATCAACAACGTGTGCAAGGTTTGCAGCGGGTCATGTCCCAGAGCGATGAACAACAGCGAGCCGCAACCGAGTGTCAGCAGTGCTGCCAGCAACGGCGAGCACCACAGCTTCAGGCGCGATTGTTGGCCACGGGGTTCGAGGGAAAGCAGCATGTTGGGGAAACTCCGTCAGGCCGTGGCCGATGAATGCGGGTGGTTGATGTGCCCGGCCATCCAGCCGCCGACATCGCTCAGCAGGGTGTCGGTGGTGTTCTGCAGCGGCGACAGACGCCCCGCGTACAGCGCGCCGAGGCGGTCGCTGATCTGGAACAGTTCGTCGAGGTCTTCGGAGATCACCAGGATCGCCGCGCCGGCATCGCGCAGGGCAATCAGCGCGCGGTGAATGGTCGCCGCCGCGCCAACGTCGACGCCCCAGGTAGGGTGCGCGGCGATCAGCAGTTTCGGTTGCTGGAGGATTTCCCGGCCAAGAATGAATTTCTGCAGATTGCCACCTGACAGGCTGCGTGCGGCAGCGTGAGTGCCCGGGGTTTTCACCCCGAAGCGCTGAATGACCTGTTGGGCGAGAGCCTCGACTTTGCCGCGCTCGATCAAGCCATGGTTGACCAGTCCTTGCTGGAAGGCCGTGAGCAGGGCGTTGTCAGCCAGACTCAGTTCCGGCACCGCGCCGTGGCCCAGGCGTTCTGCCGGGACAAACGCCACACCGAGTTGGCGCCGCGCATCCGGGCGCAAATCAGCGACCGCTTGCCCGGCGAAACGAATCGTTGTCGCGCCCTCGCGGGGCAGGGTTTGTTCACCGCTGAGCAGGGCGAGCAGCTCATCCTGGCCATTGCCCGCGACCCCGGCGATACCGACGATTTCCCCGCTGCGCACTTGCAGGTTGATGTCGCTCAACGAGCAGCCGAAGGGATCGGGGTTGTGCCAGCTCAAACCGTTGACCTGTAGAAAATCCGCGCCACCGCTGACCTTTGGGTATTCGCCGATCAACGCCGCCGCTTCGCCGACCATCATCTGCGCCAATTGCTGATCAGAGCATTCGGCGGGGACGCAATGTCCGGCTACTCGTCCGCCACGCAACACCGTCGCGCTATGGCACAGCGCGCGCACTTCCGCGAGTTTGTGGCTGATGAACAGAATGCTGCAGCCCTCGGCCGCCAGACGACGCAGGGTGATGAACAGTTCGTCGGCCTCTTGCGGTGTCAGCACCGACGTCGGCTCGTCGAGGATCAGCAGGCGGATGTCCTGCATCAGGCAGCGGATGATTTCCACCCGTTGTCGCTCGCCAATCGACAGGCTGTGGACAAGTCGCTCCGGCTCCAGCGCCATGCCATAGCGGCGCGACACTTCGCGAATTTTCGGTTCAAGCTGTTTCGGCGTGCCGGCTCTGGCGCCCATCGCCAGGGCAATGTTCTGCGCGACGCTGAGGGTTTCGAACAGCGAGAAATGCTGGAACACCATGCCGATCCCCAAATGCCGGGCCTGCGCCGGGTTACGCATATTTACTCGCTGACCCTGCCAGAGCATCTCCCCCGTATCGGCCTGGGTCACGCCGTAGATGATCTTCATCAGTGTGCTTTTGCCCGCGCCGTTCTCGCCGAGCAGGGCGTGGATTTCCCCGGGCGCGATGCTCAGGTCGATGGCGTCATTGGCCAGACAACCGGGGTAGCGTTTGCTGATCTGGCGCAGTTGCAGGCGCGGCGTTGAATCTGGGCTTGGCATGACAGGCTCGACTGACTTGGAGTTATGCCTGTGGATAAAGCAATTTCCTGGCCATTGAGTCAGGAACCTTGTCGGGCCTTGCACGCCAACGGTTGCCGTAGAGCGTCGAAGGGGAAATGTTCGGGAAGTACGGCACCAATTGAGAGCAAAGCCGTTGATCAGGCTCCAGTTTTGACCGGCGGCTACTGATCAAAAAACGAGCAAACGCGTGGGGCCTATGCAGAACCTGCGACTGCGCCAGCCATGAACGGGTTATCCACAGGTTGCTCCACAGTATTTGTGCGCAATTGGAAATCCTTGGCATAAGCGCTGGGGTGCTATCTCCCAATGGTGATAAACAGCGCTAACTGTTTGTTTTTACATGGGATTAATCTTTTTTAATGTGGGATGGACGAAAAGTGAGCAAATCGCGCAAAGCCACGTGACAGAAGGGTTACAGCCATATGTGCTCAGGTTATCCACAGTCGGGTGCACAGCAGATGTGGGCAACTCCGTGGAATAAGCAGATTGTGGGCTGCCCTAAAAGATCGCAGCCTTCGGCAGCTCCTACAGGGAAACGCAAAGTCCTGTGTAGGAGCTGCCGAAGGCTGCGATCTTTTGATCTTCTAACGCTGCAGCACAATCCGCCCACGACTCAAATCCGCTAACTGCGTTTGCAGCAAATCGATCTGCTCCTCACCCACCGCCAACTGCAACTCAACACCATTGGCCGTGAAGTTTTCCTCCACCACCAAACCCCCCACATCCGCCACTCGCAACTTCACCAGCGCCAACTCGGCAAACCCGCAGGCGCAACTGAGCGGCACACGACTGATCAACTCGACTTTCGCCGCCGCCTGCAGACACTTGTTCGCTCCGCCGCCATAGGCCCGGGCCAGACCGCCGGTGCCCAGTTGAATGCCGCCATACCAGCGGATCACCAGCACCGCGACCTGATCGCAATCCTGCGCTTCGATGGCCGCCAGAATCGGCCGTCCGGCAGTGCCGCCGGGTTCGCCATCGTCGTTGCTGCGGTATTGCGCACCGAGTTTCCACGCCCAGCAGTTATGCGAGGCATTCAAGTCGCTGTGTTGTTCGAAGAACGCCTGCGCGTCGGCGGGGCTGCCGATCGGCGCGGCGAAGGTGATGAAGCGGCTTTTGCGAATCTCTTCGCGGTACTCGCAAAAACCGCTGAGGGTGAAAGGCATAAACGTCTTAAATAGTCGGGGTGAGGCCGCAGCCTTTGAGAATGATGCGGATCAGGTTGTTGCCGGCGTCTTCCATGTCCTGTTTGGTCAACTTGCCGCGCCCGCTGACGCGACAGATCTGCGTGGCGAAGTCGGCATAATGCTGGGTGCTGCCCCACAGCAGGAAGATCAGGTGCACCGGATCCACCGCGTCCATCTTGCCGGCATCGATCCACGCCTGGAACACGGCCGCGCGGCCCTGGAACCAGGCGCGGTAATCCTGGTTGAAATACTCGGTCAGGCATTCGCCGCCGCTGATCACTTCCATCGCGAAGATCCGCGACGCCTGCGGTTGGCGGCGGGAGAATTCCATCTTGGCGCGAATGTAGCGGGTCAGCGCTTCGGCCGGATCATCCTCGGCGGTCAGGGTGTTGAAGGTGCTGTCCCACAGCTCGATGATGTTGCTCAGCACCGCCACGTACAACCCAAGCTTGTTGGTGAAGTAGTAATGCAGGTTCGCCTTGGGCAACCCGGCATTCTGGGCGATGGTGTTCATGCTGGTGCCTTTGTAACCGTGACGGGCGAACTCGTCTTCGGCGGCTTTGAGGATGGTCTCTTCGTTCTTCTGACGAATGCGGCTGGCGGGTTTGCCGCCGTGAGCGGGGACTTCAAAGGTCATAGGCACTTCCGGTTTGTCTGTGGGTGCAACCAGTTGCGTTGATAACGCACCCACAGGCATCCGACAAGTCCTGAAGCAATAAAACCGTTACGCCTGTTCGATCTTGTTCAGCGCTGCGGCGGATTCGACGGGGTTGGTTTTCGCTTCTGGCAGTAACAGGCAGAGGATGATCGCGGTCAGGCCACCGCTGGTGATTGCCGAGTCGAACAGGTTCTGCACCAGTTTCGGCAGCAGGTGCAGCAGGTTGGGTTGCGCGGCAATGCCCAGGCCGACGCCGAGCGAGGTGGCGATGATCAGCATGCTGCGTCGGTCCAGCGGCGACTGTGCGAGGATCCGCACCCCGGCCGCTGCCACGCTGCCGAACATCACCAACGTGGCGCCGCCAAGCACCGGTTTGGGGATCTGCTGCAGCACCGCACCGATCATGGGGAACAGGCCGAGACAAAACAGAATCGCGCCGATGTACAGCCCGACGTAGCGGCTGGCGACGCCGGTCAACTGGATCACGCCGTTGTTCTGCGCAAACGTGGTGTTGGGGAAGGCGCTGAAGGTGGCGGCGATCATGCAGCTCACGCCGTCACCGAGCACGCCGCCGCGCAGTCGGCTTATATAAGAGGGGCCGCTGATCGGCTGGCGGGCGAGCATGCAGTTGGCCGTGAGGTCGCCGACGGCTTCGATGGTGCTGATCAGATAAATCAGCGCGACGGGCAGGAAAGCGGTCCAGTCGAAGCTGAAACCGAACTTGAACGGTGTGGGAAGACTGACCAAGGGCAAGTCAGGCAATGCCTGCGGAACCAGTTTCCCGCTGAACCACGCGGCCAGACTGCCGAGCAGCAGTCCGACAATGATTGCCGACAGCCGCACCCACGGTGTGTTCGAGCGATTGAGCAGGATGATCGTCAGCAACACGAACACCCCCAGCGCCAGATTGCCCGGCGCGCCGAAGTCCGGCGCATTGAATCCACCGCCCAGATCGGTGATGCCGACCTTGATCAGACTGACGCCGATCAGGGTGATGACGATCCCGGTCACTAGCGGCGTAACAACCCGGCGTAATTGACCGATGAAACGGCTGAGGACGATCTGCACCACGGCGCCGAAAAAGCACACGCCGAAGATCATCGCCAGAATGTCTTCCGGGCTGCCGCCGCGCTGCTTGACCAGAAATCCGGCGGACAGCACCGCGCCGAGGAAGGCAAAACTGGTGCCCTGCAAACAGATCATCCCGGCGCCGATGCCGAACGGCCGCCGCGCCTGAATAAAGGTGCCGACGCCCGACACCATCAAGGCCATGCTGATCAGGTACGGCAAGTGCGCGGTCAGGCCGAGGGCCGAGCCGATCACTAGCGGCGGGGTGATGATGCCAACGAAACTGGCGAGCACGTGTTGCAGAGCGGCAAGGATTGCGGCCGGTGGTTTGGGGCGGTCGTCGAGGCCGTAAATCAGGTCGCTGGACGGTACGGAGTCTGGCTGCATGGCTGAGGGCTTCTTATCAAAGGAACGAAGTAATTCCTCCTCTGCAAAACCTGTCCACTTGCTCAACTTATTCTCTCTGTAGGAGCTGCCGAAGGCTGCGATCCCTTGATCTTGCTGTACTTCACCAACATCGCAATCCCGATCAACGCGTCGCCGCCAAACTCTCTAAAAAGCTCTCCAGCACCAAATGAGGGCGCCGCCCCTTGCGCGTGACCGATGCCAGACTCAAATCATAAAAACGCGTCGTCGATTTCAGCGCACGCAAGCGCCCTTGCTGCACCCACAAACTGGCGTAGTGAACCGGCAGATAACCGATGTAACGCCCGGTCAAAATCAGAAACGCCATGCCCTCACGGTCGGACGCACTGGCGGTGCAATTGAGCGCCTGATAATGCGCCTGAATCTCCGCCGGCAAACGGAACGTCGGGGCAATCGCGTCCTGGCTGTTCAGGCGCTCGTCATCCAGTTGCTTGTCATCCACATAAAACAGCGGATGGCCCACCGCGCAATACAACAGCGAACGTTCGCTATACAAAGGTTGATATTCCAGCCCCGACAGCGCACTGGCCTGCGGCACCACGCCGACATGCAGGCGGCCGTCGAGCACGCCTTGTTCGACTTCATTGGGCGCGATCATGCGGATCTGGATCTGCACGTCCGGCCCGCGCTCTTTCAACTGCGCGAGAGCATGGGTGATGCGCATGTGCGGCAGGGTGACGAGGTTGTCGGTCAGGCCGATGATCAATTCGCCGCGCAGGTGCTGGTGCAGGCCGTTGACCTCGGTGCGGAAACTTTCCAGCGCACTTAACAGTTGCAACGCCGATTGATAAACCTCGCGGCCCTCTTCGGTCAGCGAGAACCCGGCGCGCCCGCGCTGGCACAGGCGCAGGCCGAGACGCTGTTCGAGATCGCTCATCTGTTGGCTGATCGCCGAGCGCCCGATGCCGAGCACGGTTTCCGCCGCAGAAAAGCCGCCGCACTCCACCACGCTGCGGAAAATCCGCAGCAGACGAATATCAAAATCACTGACCTGGGCCAGCGGATCGGGGCGACGGCTGCTCATATTGTTGTTCTCATTGTTTAGCAGACTTCTAACTGAAGGTTAGAAAAGTTGGATTTCACAGACTTTATCGCCGTGGCAATTTAGCTGCAACAACGCTTTTTATCTCCCTGATGCTTATGCCCTGCGAGGTTTTGCCCGATGAACATGCCTGAAAACGCGCCGTCGCCACTGGCCAGCCAACTGAAGCTGGACGCGCACTGGATGCCGTACACCGCCAACCGCAACTTCCAGCGCGATCCGCGTCTGATCGTGGGTGCCGAAGGCAGCTGGCTGTTCGATGACAAGGGCCGCAAGATCTACGATTCGCTGTCCGGTCTGTGGACCTGCGGCGCCGGGCACACCCGCAAGGAAATCCAGGAAGCGGTTTCCAAGCAACTGGGCACCCTCGATTACTCGCCAGGCTTCCAGTACGGCCACCCGTTGTCGTTCCAGTTGGCCGAGAAAATCACTGACCTGACTCCGGGCAACCTGAACCACGTGTTCTTCACCGACTCCGGCTCCGAGTGTGCCGACACCGCGGTGAAGATGGTTCGTGCCTACTGGCGTCTGAAAGGTCAGTCGACCAAGACCAAAATGATCGGCCGTGCCCGTGGTTATCATGGCGTGAACATCGCCGGCACCAGCCTCGGCGGTGTCAACGGCAACCGCAAACTGTTCGGTCAGGCGATGATGGATGTCGATCACCTGCCGCACACGCTGCTGGCCAGCAATGCATTCTCCCGTGGCATGCCGGAGCAGGGCGGTATCGCGCTGGCTGATGAACTGCTGAAGTTGATCGAACTGCACGACGCATCGAACATCGCGGCGGTCTTCGTTGAGCCAATGGCCGGTTCCGCTGGCGTACTGGTTCCGCCTCAGGGTTACCTGAAGCGTCTGCGCGAGATCTGCGATCAGCACAACATCCTGCTGGTGTTCGACGAAGTGATCACCGGTTTCGGCCGCACCGGTTCGATGTTCGGCGCCGAGAGCTTTGGCGTGACCCCGGATCTGATGTGCATCGCCAAGCAAGTCACCAACGGCGCGATTCCGATGGGCGCGGTGATTGCCAGCTCCGAGATCTACCAGACCTTCATGAATCAGCCGACTCCGGAATACGCGGTGGAATTCCCGCACGGCTACACCTACTCGGCGCACCCGGTGGCGTGCGCCGCTGGTCTGGCGGCACTCGACCTGTTGCAAAAGGAAAACCTGGTGCAGAGCGTGGCTGACGTCGCCCCGCATTTCGAAAACGCCCTGCACGGCCTGAAAGGTTCGAAGAACGTCATCGATATCCGTAACTACGGCCTGGCCGGTGCGATCCAGATTGCGGCCCGTGACGGCGACGCCATCGTGCGTCCGTTCGAGGCCGGCATGGCCCTGTGGAAAGCCGGGTTCTACGTGCGCTTCGGCGGCGACACCCTGCAGTTCGGCCCAACTTTCAACAGCAAGCCGCAAGACCTTGATCGTCTGTTCGACGCGGTTGGCGAAGTGCTGAACAAGCTCGACTGATTTTTCCCTCTATATATACCTGCGAATAACAGGCGCCCCATGCGGGCGTCTGTACACAAGAATTCAGGAGTTTTCGATGAGCGTTATCCCGCATTTGATCAATGGCGAACTGGTGACCGAGAACGGTCGCGCGGTTGATGTATTCAACCCGTCCACCGGTCAGGCGATCCACAAGCTGCCGCTGGCCACCCGCGAAACCATTCAACACGCGATCGACGCTGCCAAGGCTGCGTTCCCGGCATGGCGCAACACCCCTCCGGCCAAACGTGCTCAAGTGATGTTCCGTTTCAAGCAACTGCTGGAGCAGAACGAAGCGCGCATCTCGCAATTGATCAGCGAAGAACACGGCAAGACCCTCGAAGACGCTGCCGGTGAACTGAAGCGCGGTATCGAGAACGTCGAGTTCGCCTGCGCTGCCCCGGAAATCCTCAAGGGTGAGTACAGCCGCAACGTTGGCCCGAACATCGACGCGTGGTCGGACTTCCAGCCACTGGGCGTGGTTGCTGGTATCACACCGTTCAACTTCCCGGCGATGGTGCCGCTGTGGATGTATCCGCTGGCGATCGTCTGCGGTAACTGCTTCATTCTCAAACCATCCGAGCGTGACCCGAGCTCGACGCTGTTGATCGCTCAACTGTTGCTGGAAGCTGGCCTGCCGAAAGGCGTGCTGAGCGTGGTGCATGGCGACAAGACAGCAGTGGACGCGCTGATTGAAGCGCCGGAAGTCAAAGCACTGAGCTTCGTTGGCTCGACGCCGATTGCCGAGTACATCTATGCCGAAGGCACCAAGCGCGGCAAGCGCGTTCAGGCACTGGGCGGGGCGAAGAACCACGCGGTACTGATGCCGGATGCGGATCTGGACAACGCGGTCAGCGCACTGATGGGCGCGGCTTACGGTTCTTGCGGTGAGCGCTGCATGGCGATTTCGGTCGCAGTGTGCGTCGGCGATCAGGTGGCGGATGCGCTGGTGGCGAAACTGGTTCCGCAGATCAAGGCGCTGAAAATCGGTGCCGGCACTTCTTGCGGTCTGGACATGGGCCCGTTGGTCACCGGCCAGGCGCGGGACAAGGTCAGCGGTTACGTCGATGACGGCGTGGCAGCGGGCGCGACTCTGGTGGTCGATGGCCGCGGCTTGAGCATTCCAGGTAACGAAGAGGGCTTCTTCCTCGGTGGCTGCCTGTTCGACAACGTCACCCCTGAGATGCGCATCTATAAGGAAGAGATCTTCGGGCCGGTGTTGTGCGTGGTTCGCGTCAACAGCCTGGAAGAGGCGATGAAGCTGATCAACGATCACGAATACGGCAACGGCACCTGCATCTTCACTCGTGATGGTGAAGCGGCGCGCCTGTTCTGCGACGAGATCGAAGTCGGCATGGTCGGCGTCAACGTACCGCTGCCGGTTCCGGTGGCTTACCACAGCTTCGGCGGCTGGAAACGCTCGCTGTTCGGCGACCTGCATGCCTATGGCCCGGATGGTGTGCGCTTCTATACCCGTCGCAAGGCCATCACCCAGCGCTGGCCGCAGCGTGCGAGCCATGAAGCTTCGCAATTCGCTTTCCCTAGCTTGTAAGTAGCAGGGCAGTGCACAGAAGGCCGACCTTATAAGGTCGGCCTTCGCGTTTCGGGCTTTTTTGACCGATATGACAGATTTATGAAAATAAGGGTTGACGGCAGATTCTGAGTCTCTATAATTCGCCCCACTTCCGGCGCAGTCGAAACGGAAAACTCTTTGAGATTCAATGAGTTACGCAGTTTTCGGCAGCGGTTTGCTTCAGTTCATCGAAGCCTGGAAGGGGTTGGAAGGGCGGTGATGTTTGGCTCTTTTGACGGTTCGATCTTCTCGGTCGAAAGCGGAGAAAAAGAGGCGTTGACAGCAGCGTGTAACGCTGTAGAATTCGCCTCCCGCTAACGAGAGATCGGAAGCGCAAGTGGTTGAAGTTGTTGAAGAAATCTTCGAAAAC
>NZ_JBIVMY010000007.1:0-3151 GCF_044753325.1 Pseudomonas sp. NPDC088414
CCGAATGACCCATTCCGTAACCACTTGGTGCCGAAAATCAAGAAATATCCGCTTAAGATGCTGCTCGAGTCGTGCCAGCGCTACATGTCCGCCCTGGGCGAGAAACGTGTGCTGACCATCGAGTACACCTTGCTCAAGGACGTCAATGACAAGCTTGAGCATGCGGTGGAAATGATCGAGCTGCTCAAAGACATTCCGTGCAAGATCAACCTGATTCCGTTCAACCCGTTCCCGCATTCCGGTTACGAGCGGCCGAGCAACAACGCCATTCGTCGGTTCCAGGATCAGTTGCATCAGGCCGGTTTCAACGTCACTGTGCGCACCACCCGTGGTGAGGACATCGACGCGGCATGCGGTCAATTGGTAGGGCAGGTGCTGGATCGCACCCGTCGCAGCGAACGTTACATCGCCGTGCGCGAGTTGAGCGCCGACAGCGATCTGGCACAGAACGCCGCGAACACTAACTAAGAGAGGATCTCTATGTCCCTGCGCTTTGCGCTGCTGTTGCTGATGGCCAGCCTGTGTGCTGGTTGTGTCCTGTCGGGTGACTACAACCCGATGAAGACCAGCAAGGGCCGCGACGAAGCGCGTGCCGCCTACGTGCAGCTGGGATTGGGCTACTTGCAGCAAGGGATGACCGAGCGCGCCAAGGTGCCGCTGAAGAAGGCGCTGGAGCTGGACGGCTCCGATCCTGATGCCAACGCTGCCCTCGGGTTGGTGTTCCAGGCCGAAATGGAGCCGAAGCTGGCCGACGAACATTTCCGCAAAGCCCTGTCCTCGCGTCCCACCGATGCACGAATCCTCAATAACTACGGCAGTTTTCTCTACGAAGAACAGCGTTACAAGGAAGCCTACGAGCGTTTTGAGCAGGCAGCCGCCGATACCCTGTATCCTGAGCGTTCGCGAGTCTTCGAGAACCTCGGCATGACCGCTTCGAAGCTCGGGCAGCGGGATCTGGCGCAGCAGCAACTGGAAAAAGCCCTGCGGCTGAACCGTCAACAACCGCGTGCTTTGCTGGAAATGGCTGAGTTGTCCTTCGAAGACAGGCATTATGTGCCCGCGCGTGACTATTACGACCGTTTCAGCCTGCTAACCGAGCAAAATGCACGTAGTCTATTGCTCGGCGTTCGGCTGGCAAAAGTGTTTGAAGATCGCGACAAGGCCGCCAGTTATGGCCTGCAATTAAAACGACTCTATCCCGGTACGCCGGAATATCAGCAATACCTGTCGGAGCAATGATGAAAGCGGCGCATCCCGAAGTTGTAGCAGCGACTCGCGTTAATCCCGGTGAGACTTTGCGCCAGGCCCGCGAAAGCAATGGCTGGTCGCTGGCCGAAGTGGCCCTCAAGCTCAACCTCACCGTGACTTCCCTGAGCAATCTTGAAGCCGGCGCTTTCGACAAGCTGCCGGGGCATACCTTCGCTCGCGGTTACATTCGCGCCTATGCCAAGTTGCTCGGCATGGACCAGACCGTTCTGGTCCAGCAATTCGACCAGTCCACCGGCACCGACTCCCAGGGCAGCAATGTGCATGCGCTGGGGCGTATCGAGGAGCCTGTGCGGGTTTCCCACACTATTTTGCGCATCGTCAGCCTGTTGTTGCTGATTGCGGTCATCGGTGGCGGTTTCGTCTGGTGGCAGGATCAGACCTCGCTGCGCAACAAGGAAGTGACCAGCCTGGCCCCGGAGCACGTTGAAGTCGAAGGCGCTGACGGCACCACGCAGATTCACCCGATCGACGAACCGGAAGACCAGGCCGTGGCCGAAGGTCAGGCCGAGGGCGCGACTGCTCTGGCGCTGCCACAATCGGAAACCACCGCTGAATCGACCGGTGCCGAGCCTGCCGCTCCGGCAACCGCTCCAGCCGCCCCCGCCGCGACTACGCCAGCCGCCCCGGCTCACACGCCGGCCCCGGTTGTCGCCAACCCGGCTACCCCTGCACCGAACGTTCCGGCTACTCCGGCGCCGACCGTCACCGCTCCAGTAGTCGCGGCCACCCCTGCGCCAAGCGCTGAAGCAGCTGTTCCAGCGGCCGGCGACGGCCAGGTGCAACTGCAGTTCACCGCTGATTGCTGGGCACAGGTCACCGACGGTCGCGGCAAGGTGCTGTTCAGCGGTCTGAAACATAAAGGCGACAGCGTTTCGGTTACCGGCAAGCCGCCATTGGCGGTGCGTCTGGGTGTGGCTCGCGCCGCACAGGTCAGCTACAACGGCCAACCGGTCGATATCGCTCCGTTCACCAGTGGCGAGACTGCTCGCCTGAAGTTGGGTCAATAAGTCATGCACGGCGAATCTCCAATCAAACGTCGCGTTTCGCGCAAGATCTGGGTCGGTAACGTGCCTGTTGGCGGCGATGCGCCTATCGCTGTGCAGAGCATGACCAACAGCGACACCAATGATGTTGCCGCCACCGTCGCGCAGATCAATCGTCTGGAAGCTGCCGGCGTCGACATCGTCCGCGTTTCGGTACCGGACATGGACGCCGCCGAGGCGTTCGGCAAGATCAAGCAACTGGTCAAGGTGCCGCTGGTTGCCGACATCCACTTCGACTACAAGATCGCTCTGCGCGTCGCCGAACTGGGTGTGGACTGCCTGCGTATCAACCCGGGCAACATCGGTCGTGAAGACCGGGTGCGCGCCGTGGTCGATGCCGCCCGTGACCGCGGGATTCCGATCCGCATCGGCGTCAACGCCGGCTCGCTGGAAAAAGACCTGCAGAAGAAATACGGCGAACCGACCCCGGCGGCGCTGGTCGAGTCCGCGCTGCGTCACGTCGAGCACCTCGAACGCCTGAATTTCCAGGACTTCAAGGTCAGCGTGAAAGCCTCCGACGTGTTCATGGCCGTCGAAGCCTACCGTCTGCTGGCGAAAGAAATCGTCCAGCCGCTGCACCTCGGCATCACCGAAGCCGGTGGTTTGCGTTCGGGCACAGTGAAATCCGCCGTGGGCCTAGGTATGCTGCTCGCCGAGGGGATTGGCGATACTATCCGCATCTCGCTGGCGGCCGATCCGGTCGAGGAAGTGAAGGTCGGTTACGACATTCTCAAGTCTTTGCATCTGCGTTCCCGTGGCATCAACTTCATCGCCTGCCCGAGCTGCTCGCGGCAGAACTTCGATGTGGTGGAGTCCATGAACGTGCTGGAGGGGCGCCG
>NZ_JBIVMY010000007.1:3161-4646 GCF_044753325.1 Pseudomonas sp. NPDC088414
CGGCTTGACCGGCGGCACGCCAAACCTGATTTACATCGACGGCAAGCCGTCGCAGAAACTGACGAATGACAATCTGGTGGACGAGCTGGAAAAGCTGATCCGCGAGAAAGCGGCCGAGAAAGTCGAAGCTGACGCAGCGGTCATCGCGCGCGGCTGAGCCTGACCGAAAGCCGAACGAATTTAAGGATTTAAAGTGAGCAAGTCTCTGCAAGCCATTCGTGGCATGAACGACATCCTGCCCGAACAGACCCCGCTGTGGCGTTATTTCGAGGGCACTGTCGCGCGTCTGCTGGATAACTACGGTTACAAGCAGATCCGCATGCCGATCGTCGAGTTCACCGAGCTGTTCAAGCGCTCCATCGGTGAAGTGACCGACATCGTCGAAAAAGAGATGTACACCTTCGAAGACCGCAACGGCGACTCCCTGACCCTGCGTCCGGAAGGCACCGCGGCGTGCGTGCGTGCGGTGCTCGAGCACGGCATCACCGGCGGTGGCCAGGTGCAGAAACTCTGGTACATCGGCCCGATGTTCCGCCACGAGCGTCCGCAGAAAGGCCGTTATCGCCAGTTCCACCAGATCGGTCTGGAGGTGTTTAACCTCGACGGTCCGGACATCGATGCCGAGCTGATCATCATGACCTGGCGCCTGTGGGGCGAGCTGGGTATCCGTGATGCGGTCAAGCTCGAGCTCAACAGCCTGGGCACCAGTGAATCCCGTGGTCGCTATCGTGAAGCGCTGGTCGAGTACCTCTCGGCGCACCACGACAAGCTCGACGAAGACAGCCAGCGTCGCCTGAAAACCAACCCGCTGCGCGTGCTCGACACCAAAAATGCCGACACTCAGGCGGTACTGGTCGATGCGCCGAAGATGGCCGACTACCTGGACGACGAATCCCGTGCGCACTTCGAAGGTCTGAAGGCGCGTCTGGACGCGGTTGGCATCCCGTACGTGCTCAACCCGAAACTGGTGCGCGGCCTCGATTACTACAGCAAAACCGTATTCGAATGGGTCACCGACAAGCTCGGCGCCCAGGGCACGGTCTGCGCGGGCGGTCGTTACGACGGTCTGGTCGAGCAGATGGGCGGCAAGCCGACTACCGGCGTGGGTTTCGCCATGGGCATCGAGCGTCTGGTGTTGATGCTCGAAACCCTGGAGCAGATCCCGGAAGAAATCTCTCGTCAGGTCGATGTCTACCTCTGCGCCTTTGGCGAACAGGCCGAACTGGCCGGTCTGGCCCTGGCCGAGCGTGTGCGTGACCAGCTTCCAAACCTGCGTCTGCAAGTCAATGCCGGCGCCGGCAGCTTCAAAAGCCAGTTCAAGAAAGCCGACAAGAGCGGTGCGCTGTACGCACTGATCCTGGGTGACGACGAAATGGCCCAGCAAGTGGTAGGTTTCAAACCCCTGCGTGGCCAGGGCGAACAACAAAGCATTGCCTGGGATGCGCTCGCCGCTCACCTGGCCACCTGCGTCGTGCAGGGTTGAAG
>NZ_JBIVMY010000007.1:4656-136402 GCF_044753325.1 Pseudomonas sp. NPDC088414
CAACGGCAAACCTCTGGTCACTGGCGGCCTGTTGGCGCTGGTCATCGTGTTCGGCTGGCAGGCTTTTCACAAGTATCAGAGCAACCAGTCGCAAGGCGCTTCGGTGCTCTATCAGCAACTGCTGGAAACCACGCTGACCCCGGACGGCAAGCCTGACGCTGCCCGCGTTGCGGATCTGGCCGGCAAGCTCAACAGCGAATTCGGCGGCACCGCGTACGCGCAGTACGGCAGCCTGTTCGTGGCCAAAGTAGCGGTCGACAGCGGCAAGCTGGACGACGCCGCGACCGAACTCAAAGCCATTGTCGCCAAACCGGCCAACCCGGCGCTGGGCGAAATCGCCCGTCAGCGTCTGGCCCAGGTGCTGGGTGCGCAGAACAAGGCCGACGAAGCCCTGAAACTGCTCGACGGTGATGCCGACAAGGCGTTCCTGGCCACTCGCGAAGAACTCAAGGGTGATCTGCTGGTTCAGCTGGGTCGTACCGACGAGGCGAACACCGCGTATCAAAAAGCCAAGGCGGCACTGTCGGATGAAGCGGCAGTCGGTGGCCTTCAAATCAAGCTCGACGACCTGGCCAAAGGGGATGCGTGACGTGATCCGTTGGAAGCATGCAGCATTGCTGGCTCTGGCCATTCTGGCCGCGGGTTGCAGCAGCAACAGCAAAAAAGAACTGCCACCGGCCGAGCTGACCGACTTCAAAGAAGAAGTGGTTCTGCAAAAGCAGTGGAGCCGTTCGATCGGTGACGGTCAGGGCGAAACCTACAACATGCTGGTGCCGGCGATCGATGGTGACACCATCTACGCCGCCGACGTGACCGGCGTGCTGATGGCCATGGATCGCAGCAATGGCGACGTGAAGTGGAAAAAAGATCTTGAACTGCCTGTCTCCGGCGCCGTTGGCGTGGGTTACGGTCTGGTCACCATCGGTACCCTGAAGGGTGAAATCGTTGCCCTCGACGCCATCAACGGCGAAGAGAAGTGGCGCGCCCGGGTTTCCAGCGAAGTGCTCGCGCCGCCGGCCAACAACGGTGACGTTGTCGTGGTACAGACTCAGGACGATCGTCTGATCGGTCTGGACGCTGCCACCGGCGACCGTCGCTGGACCTACGACAGCACCCCTGCGGTCCTGACCCTGCGCGGCACCAGCGCACCTGTCGTGACCAACCGCCTCGCGGTGGCTGGCCTGTCGACCGGTAAAGTGGTTGCCCTGGACATTTCCAACGGCGTGCCGGTGTGGGAACAACGGGTCGCGATTCCAACCGGTCGTTCGGAACTGGAGCGCGTGGTCGACATCGACGGCGGTCTGCTGCTGTCCGGTGAAACCCTGTACGTTGCCAGCTATCAGGGTCGCGTTGCGGCACTTGATCTGCAGAGCGGTCGCCAACTGTGGCAACGCGATGCGTCGAGCTATGCCGGTGTTGCGCAAGGTTTCGGCAACGTCTACGTGAGCCTGTCTTCGGGCACCGTTGAAGGCGTGGACGAGCGTTCGACCACTGCACTGTGGAGCAACGACTCGCTGGCTCGCCGCCAACTGTCGGCGCCGGAAGTGTTCTCCAGCTACGTAGCCGTCGGTGACCTGGAAGGTTACCTGCACCTGTTGAGCCAGGTGGACGGTCGTTTTGTGGGTCGTGAGCGTATCGACAGTGACGGCCTGCGTGCCCGTCCGCTGGTGGTGGGCAACACGATCTATGTGTATGGCAACAGCGGCAAACTGGAAGCCCTGACCATCAAGTAACAACTATGCTTGGGGTTAACCCCCAAGCGGCCCCGGATTTCCGGGGCTTGCAGCGCTAACCGGCGTTGCCCCGAGCACCAGCCGCTGCCTCGCAGCGGCTTTTGTATTTTCTGAAATAACGAAGTGGAGAGCCGCATGGTTCCCGTAATCGCCCTGGTGGGCCGACCGAACGTCGGCAAATCCACCTTGTTCAACCGCCTGACCAGGACGCGTGACGCCATCGTTGGCGACTTGTCCGGTCTGACCCGTGATCGCCAGTACGGTGAGGCCAAGTGGCAAGGGCGTTCCTACATTCTGATCGACACCGGTGGTATCTCCGGTGACGAACACGGTATGGACGAAAAAATGGCCGAGCAGTCGCTGCTGGCCATTGAAGAAGCGGATGTTGTGCTGTTCCTGGTAGATGCCAAGGCCGGTTTCACCGCCGCCGACCAGATGATCGCCGAACACTTGCGCAAGCGTAACAAGCGTTCCCACGTGGTTGCCAACAAGGTCGACAACATCGACCCGGAGATGGCGCGCGCCGAATTTGCCCCGCTGGGCATGGGCCACGCGATCCCGATCGCCGGTGCCCACGGCCGTGGTATCACTCAACTGCTGGAAGCGGCACTGAGCGATTTCCCGCGTGACGAAGACGAGCCGCAGGAAGGCGAAGAGGAAGAGATCGTCGCCGAAGGCGAGGAAGCCAAGCGCATTCCTGGCCCGAGCGAAAAAGACGGGATCAAGATCGCCATCATCGGCCGTCCGAACGTCGGCAAGTCGACCCTGGTCAACCGCATGCTCGGTGAAGACCGCGTCATCGTCTACGACCAGCCCGGCACCACCCGCGACAGTATCTACATCCCGTTCGAGCGTAACGACGAGAAGTACACGCTGATCG
Source organism: Pseudomonas sp. NPDC088414 (assembly GCF_044753325.1). NCBI lineage: Bacteria > Pseudomonadati > Pseudomonadota > Gammaproteobacteria > Pseudomonadales > Pseudomonadaceae > Pseudomonas > Pseudomonas sp. NPDC088414. Next base: position 7,270 of record NZ_JBIVMY010000007.1, read on the forward strand.
ACACCGCCGGTGTGCGCAAGCGCGGCAACAACCACCAAGAAGAAGAAAAAATCTCCGTGGACAAAACACAGCACTAGATAAAATAACCCAACTAGCAGAAATAAGTGATGGACGCCCGCGAAGGCGTGGTCGATCACGACCTCAACCTGCTGGGCTTTGCCCTCGAAGCCGGCCGTGCGCTGGTGATCGCAATCAACAAATGGGACGGCATGACCCCGAGCGAGCGCGACTTTGTGAAGGTCGAGTTGCAACGTCGGCTGTTCTTCGTCGACTTCGCCGACATTCACTTCATCTCGGCGCTGCACGGTACTGGCGTGGGCAACCTCTACGCCTCGGTGCAGAACTCGTTCAAGTCTGCGGTTACCCGCTGGCCGACCAGCCGCCTGACGCAGATTCTCGAAGACGCGGTCAGCGAGCACCAGCCGCCGATGGTCAACAGCCGCCGGATCAAGCTGCGTTACGCTCACTTGGGTGGCGCGAACCCGCCGATCATCGTGATCCACGGTAACCAGATCGAGAAAGTGCCGAAGTCGTATGTGCGCTATCTGGAGAACACTTACCGCCGTGTGCTGAAGCTGGTCGGTACGCCGATCCGCATCGAGTTCAAAGGTGGCGAGAACCCGTACGAAGGCAACAAGAACACGCTGACCGACCGCCAGGTCAACAAGAAGCGTCGCTTGATGTCGCACAACAAGAAAGCCAGCAAGAAGCGCCGCGACAAGAAGTGATCAGGTTGTAGGAATGCTCAACCGCTTCTGTAGGAGCTGGCGAAGCCTGCGATCTTTTGACTTTGCTTTGAAGGCAAGATCAAAAGATCGCAGCCTGCGGCAGCTCCTACAGGGTTCGGCGATAAAGAAGGGTGCCCGGTTGGGCGCCCTTTTTTTATGGGCGCCGGATGGGCTATTCTCGGGCTCTCCCGCGCCGCCGTCAGAGCCGGGTGTAGAGCAGGGAACCCCTCGATGATCACCAGTAAGCTGCCGAATGTCGGCATCACTATTTTCACGCAGATGTCTCAGCTCGCGGCGCAGACCGGAGCCATCAATCTGTCCCAGGGTTTTCCTGATTTCGACGGCCCGCAGTCCCTGCGTGACGCGGTCGGTCGGCATATCGCCAGCGGTCATAACCAGTATTCACCGATGACCGGCCTGCCGGCGCTACGCGAGCAGATTGCGGCGAAGATCGCCCGCAGCTATGGCGTGAAAGTCGATGCCGACAGCGAAGTTACCGTGACGCCGGGCGCGACCCAGGCGATCTTCTGTGCGATTCAGGCGGTTATCCACAGCGGCGATGAAGTCATCGTGTTCGACCCGTGCTACGACAGCTATGACCCGGCGACGCAGTTGGCGGGCGGTCGCTGCGTGCATGTGCAGTTGAACCCGGATGATTTCTCCATCGATTTCGACAAGCTCGCCGCGGCCCTCAGCCCGCGCACGAAAATGATCGTCATCAACACCCCGCACAACCCGAGCGGTGCGCTGATCAGCCGTGCCGAACTGGATCAACTGGCGGAGTTGATCCGTGGTCGCGACATCTATCTGATCAGCGACGAGGTGTACGAGCACCTGGTGTTCGACGGCGTGCCGCATGTCAGCGTGCTGGCCCACGAAGAACTGTATCAGCGCGCGTTCGTGGTCAGCTCGTTCGGCAAGACTTACCACGTTACCGGCTGGAAAACCGGCTACGTGGTGGCGCCACCGGCGCTGACCGCCGAGCTGCGCAAGGTGCACCAGTACGTCAGTTTCTGTGGCGTCACGCCGCTGCAATACGCCTTGGCCGATTACATGGCCGAGCACCCGGAACACGTCGAAGAGCTTCCGGGTTTCTATCAGGCCAAGCGCGACCTGTTCTGCGATCTGCTAGCGCCGTCGCGCTTCACCTTCACCCGCGTCACCGGCACGTATTTCCAGTTGGTCGACTACTCGCAGATCCGTCCTGACTTGAACGACGTCGACATGGCGATCTGGATGACTCGCGAACACGGCGTGGCGAGCATTCCGGTGTCGGTGTTCTATCAGAATCCGCCCGAAGGCCAGCGCCTGGTGCGCCTGTGCTTCGCCAAACGCGAGGAGACGCTGCGTGAAGCAGCGGCAAAACTATGCGTGATCTGAGTGCATTGCCCGATCTCAATCTGGCGCTGATCCAGACCAGCCTGGCCTGGCATGACCGTCAGGCCAACCTCGAGCACTTCGAGGTGTTGCTGGAGCAGGCCCGAGGCGCGGATCTGATCATCCTGCCGGAGATGTTCACCACTGGCTTCTCCATGGAATCGGAAACCCTCGCCGAAGCCGAGCATGGCCCGACCAGCAAATGGATGAAGGCCCAGGCTGCAAAGCTCAACGCGGTGATAACCGGCAGCGTGATCATTCAGGCAGCGGACGGCAGCCATCGCAATCGCCTGCTGTGGGCGCGGCCGGACGGCGAAGTCTGGCATTACGACAAGCGTCACTTGTTCCGCATGGCCGGCGAGCACAACCACTACACCCCCGGCGAGCGTCAGGTGCAGTTCGAACTCAAGGGCTGGCGGATTCGGCCGCTGATTTGCTACGACCTGCGTTTCCCGGTGTGGAGTCGCGACGCGCAGGACACCGATCTGCTGCTGTACACCGCCAACTGGCCGGGTGCACGGCGTCTGCACTGGAACCGCTTGTTGCCGGCGCGGGCGATTGAAAACCTGTGCTACGTGGCCGCGGTGAACCGGATCGGCACCGACGGCAAGGGCTTCGCCTATACCGGCGACAGTCAGGTGCTGGATTTTCAGGGCGAGACGTTGCTGGCGGCGGGGGAGGCGGACGGGGTGTTCAAGGTCGTGCTGGAAGCCGCGCCATTGGCGGCGTATCGCGAGCGCTTTCCGGCGAATCTGGATGCGGATACCTTCGAGTTCACCTGAAAAACAAAGATCGCAGCCTTCGGCAGTTCCTACAGGAGGTACGCTGTCCCGATGTAGGAGCTGCCGAAGGCTGCGATCTTTTGATCCTCAATAAAAAGGCCCCAGAGTTCACACTCCGGGGCCTTTTGCATTTCAGCGAAGGACTTAAGCCGCTTTCGCCTCAGGCTGGCTCAACGAACGGTTCAGCGCACTGAACAGCGCCTTGAAGCTGGCGGTGGTGATGTTTTCATCGATACCCACGCCGTGCACCGCACGCTCGCCATTCACGCGCAGCTCGATGTAAGCCGCTGCCTTGGCGTTGGTGCCCGCGCCGATCGCGTGTTCGTTGTAGTCCATGATTTCCACTGGAATTGGCAGACCGGCCACCAGTGCTTCCAGCGCACCGTTGCCCTTGCCGCGCCAGTGCAGGTTGGTTTCGCCCTGACCCTTGCTCGCCACTTCCACTTCGACGGCGCTGTTGCCGTTTTCTTCCTGCAGGCGATGGCTGACCAGCGCGTACGGGGTGTTGGCTTGCAGGTATTCGCTGATCAACAGCGAGTGGATCTGCTTGGCGGTCATCTCCAGGCCGAGGCGATCGGTTTCCCGCTGCACCACCTGGCTGAACTCGATCTGCATGCGACGCGGCAGGCTGATGCCGTATTCCTGCTCCAGCAGGTAGGCGATACCGCCCTTGCCGGACTGGCTGTTGACACGAATCACCGCTTCGTAGCTGCGACCGATGTCGGCCGGGTCGATCGGCAGGTACGGCACTTCCCACAGGGTATCCGGTTTCTGCTGGGCGAAGCCCTTGCGGATCGCATCCTGGTGCGAGCCGGAGAATGCGGTGTGGACCAGGTCGCCGACGTACGGGTGACGCGGGTGCACCTGGATCTGGTTGCACTCTTCGACGACTTTGCGCACGCCGTCGATGTCGGAGAAGTCCAGCTCAGGGTCAACGCCCTGGGTGTACATGTTCAGTGCCACAGTAACGAGGTCGACGTTACCGGTGCGCTCGCCGTTGCCGAACAGGCAGCCTTCGACGCGATCCGCGCCGGCCATCAGGCCCAGCTCGGTAGCGGCGACGCCGGTGCCACGGTCGTTGTGGGTGTGCAGGCTGATGATCACGCTGTCACGACGGTTGATGTTGCGGCCGAACCATTCGATCTGGTCGGCGTAGACGTTCGGCGTTGCGCATTCAACGGTGGCCGGCAGGTTGAGGATCATCTTGTGCTCAGGCGTCGGGTTCCAGACCTCGATCACTGCGTCACAGACTTCCTTGGCAAATTCCAATTCGGTGGCGCTGAAGGTTTCCGGCGAGTATTCGAACGTCCACTCGGTGTCCGGCTGCATCGCCGCGTATTTGACGAACAGCTTGGCGGCGTTGACTGCGATGGCCTTGATGCCGTCCTTGTCCTGATTGAAGACGATACGACGGAAGGAAGGCGAGGTGGCGTTGTACAGGTGAACGATGGCTTTCTTCGCCCCGCGCAGGGATTCGAAAGTCCGCTCGATCAGGTCTTCACGGCCCTGGGTCAGCACCTGAATGGTGGTGTCGTCCGGGATGTGGCCTTCTTCGATCAGGGTACGCACGAAGTCGAAGTCGGTTTGCGAAGCGGCCGGGAACGAGGCTTCGATTTCCTTCACGCCAACCTGCACGAGGGTTTTCCAGAAGCGCAGCTTCTTCGCCGCGTCCATTGGCTCGATCAGCGACTGGTTGCCGTCACGCAGGTCGGAGCTGCACCAGATCGGCGCGGCGTCGATGGTTTTCGACGGCCAGGTGCGATCCGGCAAGTTGATGACGGGGAACGCGCGGTATTTCGAAGACGGGTCTTTGAGCATGCTCATCGGGAAATTCCTTATTGTCTGGGCCGAAAAGAGGCGGCCTGCCGGTGGAACGAATGTTCGGGGAACAGCTTGGGACGAGGCGCAGCGATTCAGCCCGGCAGTCGTGCGCTGACGAGGCACAGGCTGCGGTGCTGGCGAAGCTGAATAAGGGTGTGAGAGGTTTTCATGCCTTCAACCCTAACCGCGAGGGGAGAGGATGGCAAGCAGTCGAAAAAAATTGAGAGGAATACTCGAAATACCGGATTTTGCAGAATTTTATTGCGTTTAAGTCGGTGGTTCTTATTGATGTTTGCGTGAGGTTAGATTGGGGCGCAATTGATGTTGGTCGGGTGTCAGCAATATTTTCGGATTGGGTAGACCGCATTCGCGGGCAAGCCCGCTCCCACAGTGTCCGTGTCGTACACGAATATTATGTACACCCGAAAAACCTGTGGGAGCGGGCTTGCCCGCGAAGAGGCCCGTGGCCTCAACACCAAATTCAGGGCTGGAATGCCCCAATGAAAATCGCCGGATCCACCCGCGCATCGTTCAAGCTGATGTTCCAGTGCATGTGCGGCCCGGTCGCTCGGCCGGTCGAGCCGACCTTGCCCACAACCGCGCCACGGGCCAGTTGATCGCCGACCTTCACGTCGATTTTCGACATGTGGCAGAACATGCTGATAAAGCCCTGGCCGTGATCGACAAACACCGTGTTGCCGTTGAAGAAGTAGTTGCCGGTGAGAATCACCTTGCCCGCCGCCGGGGTCTTGATCGGCGTGCCCGCCGGCACTGCAAAGTCGAGGCCGGCGTGCGGATTGCGTTCTTCGCCGTTGAAGAAACGGCGTACGCCGAACTTGCTCGACAGCGGCCCGTTGACCGGTTTGTCCAGCAGCAGGTTGCTCGGGGTGTTCGGGCTGAAGCTGCGGTAGGCCTTGATCTGCTCGGCCAGCTCACCTTCGATGCGCTTGAGGTTCGCCGGGTTCGGATTGACCTGCTGAGTGTTCTTCAGGGTGATGTGCTGTTCCGGGTATTTCTTGTTGCCGACGGTGAACGGCAGATTGCGCCCACCGCTGCTGATCTGCTGGCTGCCGGGTTTGACCGTCAGCGGTACGCCGACAATCGCCAGCCAGTTGTTCTGTTCTTTCACCACCAGCACCGGTTTGCCCTGATAGGTGGCTTTTGGTGCCTGCGCGGCGCTGCCCAGATCGACCACCGCCACACCGCCCGGCACCGGTTTGTTCAACAGACGGGTGATGTAACTGTCGGCGTGGGCATTGAAAGTGGTCAGGCACAGCAACAATAACGGAGCGAAAAAACGCGGCATGGATCAGTCCAGTAAAGAAAGGGTGACGGGCGTCAGGTGGTTGTCCTCGACGCGCACTTGCAGTTCGCCTTCGCCCAGTCTGGCCTTCAGGCGCTGGCCGGTGTGGGTTTGCGCTGCACTGCGGATCGCGTGACCGCGCTCATCGAGCAGAATGCTGTAGCCACGGCCGAGGGTCGCCAGCGGGCTGACCACATGCAGCGTCTGCATCTGGCTGTGCAGTTGCAGGCGACGGTTTTTCAGGCCTTCGCGCATGGCGCGCGGCAGGCGTTCGGCGAGGCTGTCGAGGCGTTGGCGCAGCATCGCCAGTTGCCGACCCGGATGCTGCCCGGCGAGGCGGGTTTCCAGACGGATCAGCCGTTCGCGGCGGGTATTGAGCTGGCGCTCGAAGGCGCGGCGCATGCGCATGTCCAGGTCATCCAGGCGTTGCGCTTGCTGGCGCAGGCGTTCGCCGGGGTGGCGCAGACGGCGGGCCATGCCTTCCAGGCGCAGACGATCGCGCATCAGCCGGTCGCGCATGCGCATCACCAGACGCCGGTGCAGGCTGTCGACTTGACGGATCAGGTGGCTCGAATCCGGGGCCAGCAGTTCGGCGGCGGCGGAGGGCGTTGGGGCGCGCACGTCAGCCACGAAGTCACTGATCGACACGTCGGTTTCATGCCCGACGGCGCTGACAATCGGCGTCACGCAGGCATCGATCGCCCGGGCCACGGCTTCTTCGTTGAAGCACCAGAGGTCTTCCAGCGAACCGCCGCCACGGGCGAGGATCAGCGCGTCGAAACCCCGGGCATCGGCCAGTTTCAGCGCGCGGACGATTTGTGCAGTGGCTTCACGGCCCTGCACGGCGGTCGGGATCAGCGTCAGTTGCACCTGCGGCGCCCGGCGGCGGAACACGCTGATGATGTCGCGAATCACCGCGCCGGTCGGCGAACTGATGATGCCGATGCGCTGCGGATGTGCCGGCAGCGGCACTTTGCGTTCGGCACTGAACAGACCTTCGGCGCTGAGCTTTTCCTTCAGTGCATCGAAGGCCAGGCGCAGCGCGCCGTCACCGGCTGGCTCCACGGTATCGAGAATCAGCTGATAGTCGCCGCGCCCTTCGAACAGCGAGACCTTGCCGCGCACCTTCACGGCCAGGCCGTCCTTCAACGCCTGACGCACCCGCGCCGCATTATTGCGAAACAGTGCGCAACGCACCTGCGCACCGCTGTCCTTGAGGGTGAAATACACGTGGCCGGACGCCGGGCGGGCGAGGTTGGAGATTTCGCCTTCGACCCAGATATTGCTGAACACGTCTTCGAGCAACACCCGCGCGCGGCCGTTGAGCTGGCTGACGGTCAGGACTTCACGGTCCAGGCCAAGTCTTGCAAAGGGATCTTTAATCATGGGGCGCAGTTTAAAGCTAATTTCCGACGCAATACACGAATCCCTGTAGGAGCTGCCGAAGGCTGCGATCTTTTGATCTTGATCTGTATGAAAAAGATCAAAAGATCGCAGCCTCGTTTCACTCGTCAGCTCCTACAGGAGGGGATTTGTGAAGGTGTTGATGAAGTGTTGAGTCAGTGGGGTGGGGGGCTGGCGATAGGCGAGGGCGACGGTGCTTTGGCAATCGGGATCGTTCAGCGGCAGAAATCGTACGCCGGGTGGGGCAATGTCCTGCATCGATTCGGGCAACAGGGCGATGCCGAATCCAGCCTGGATCAGCTGCAACTGCGTGGTCTTGCGCGACATCACCCGCGCTGCTTTGGGGAAGAAGCCCTGGCGCATGCACAGGTCGGCACACAGATAGCTGAGGCCGCCGCGCTGTGGATGAGGGATCGATATAAAGGCTTCGTCCTGCAGTTGCGCCAGTTCGACAGCGGCTGAATCGGCCAGTCGATGATCGTTCGGCACCGCCAGCAGCAAGCGCTCGGTGAACAGCGGCACGATCCGAATGCCCTCACGCTGGCGCAAAACGGGCAGACGCAACAGGCCGATGTCCAGACGTCCTTCAGCGAGTTCCTCAAGCTGCGCTTCGGAGGACAGCTTGCCAATGTCCAGCGATACGCCTTGCTGCTGATCGAGATAGGTGCTGATCCGACCCAATAAATGCCCGCTGATCGATACGGTGCTGGAATGACTCAGGCGCAAGGTGCCCAGTTGACCGTTGCCGACTTCGGTCGCCATCGCGCTGGCTTTGTTCAGTTCATTGAGCAGGTTTCTGGCCCGGGGCAAAAAAGCCTCGCCAGCGGCGGTAAGCCGGGGCTGGCGTGCGGTGCGTTCGAACAGCGGGGTCTGCAGGCGGGTTTCCATGTCCTTGATCTGCCGGCTCAGGGCCGATTGCGCGATGAACAGGCGTTCGGCGGCGGCGCTGAAACTGCCGCTGTCGGCGATTTCCACGAAGTAGCGCAATTGACGGGTTGAAAGCACCAGGTATGCCTTTTCGAGATGAGTGGGTGGCTTTGAACATATTAGTCGCAAGCCTTGGCACTGGCTAAAGTCATCTCAGGCTTATAAAGGAAGCGGACTGATGAGCGTGGCGGGGTTGTTGAACGAATGGACGTGGGGCGCGGGTGGCTGGGTGGTGATCGGCTTAGGAATCGCGCTGGCCTATATCGTGTTCGGGATTGCCGGGTTCGGTACCGCACTGGTCGCGGGGCCGATTCTGATTCTGTTCATGCCGCTGTCGAAGATCGTGCCGCTGCTGGTGCTGCTGGATTTCGTCGCGGCGTTCGGTAACCTGCTGCCCTCGCGCCGGGATGTGGCCAAGCCCGAGTTGTTGCGGCTGCTGCCATGCATGGCGGTGGGATGCACGTTGGGGGTGATTTTCCTGCTTAACCTCAAATCCGATCTGTTGTTGCTGTTGATGGGGCTGTTCATCAGCGCCTACGCGGTTTATAGCTTGTGGGTGAAAACCCGGCCGACCCAGCTGTCCGCCGCGTGGGCACTGCCAATGGGTACGGTGGGCGGACTGTTCGGCGCGCTGTTTGGCAGTGGCGGCTTTCTATATGCGATCTATCTCAACAGCCGCCTGCCCAAGGACGCGGCGCGGGCCACGCAAAGTGCGCTGATCAGTTGCAGCACGGTGGTGCGTTTGAGCCTGTTCGCCATCGCCGGGGTGTATGCCGAGCTACCCTTGTTGATGCTGGCGGTCTGTCTGTTGCCGGCCATGGCGCTGGGGCTGTGGATCGGGCGGCGGGTGACCATGAGATTGTCGCGCGAGGCGTTTGTGCGGCTGGTGACGTGGCTGGTGCTGGCGAGCGGGATTGCGTTGATCGGGCGCTACATTATCAGTATGGCCTGAGCACTTGACCGGATTCTGTCAGGGATTAAGCTGCCGGCCTTTAGGGCCCCTTCGCGGGCAAGCCCGCTCCCACATTGGAACGCATATCCCTGTGGGAGCGGGCTTGCCCGCGAAGGCGTCAGAAGCCATACCGCAGGACTTTCCATGAATTCGCAAAGCATCATCGTCCCGAAAATCTCCACCCTGCCGGTCCACGAGCCTAGGGCGCGGGCGATCCTGCGCTGGCTGGTGCGCAAGAATATCGTCAAGGAAGAACTGAGCACCTGCGGCCGCACCGGCAATCGCATGGCGTACGCGATCGCCGATGGCGCGCGCGCCGTGGTGCTGCACCCGCAGGCTTTGCCCTTCGGTGAACCCATCAACGGCCTGGAAATCGTCACCAAGCGCTGCATCTACACCCCGGCCAAGGGCTTTCTCGAAGAGGCCGGTTGCGCCGAGTGCCGCCGCGAAGTCGGCGAAGCGTTGTTCGAGAGCCTGGAAGACTGGTTTCCAGGCCGCACCGACAACTTCACCTGTCCGGAATGCGGGCACGAAGATGACATCAACGGTTTTCTGTTTTTGCAGGAATGTGCGTTTTCCAACCTGGGTTTCATCTTCAACAACTGGCTGGAAGCAGGCTTCAAGCAGAGTTTTATCGATGAGTTCGCCGATTGGCTCGACCAACCTGTCTCTTGGGTCAAGGTGGAGCTGTAGCGGCGGGGGTCTCCGTATATCAGCAACATTGATATTAAGCTGAGTTTTACATTGAACAGCAGGGGGTGTCTGACTATAATGGCGCGCTTCCATTTTCCCGCTCGGGAGCCCCCGCGATGCTGCGTATCAGCCAAGAAGCTCTGACATTCGACGACATTCTCCTAGTGCCCGGTTATTCCGAGGTGCTTCCTAACGAAGTCAGTCTCAAGACCCGCCTTACCCGTGGCATCGAGCTGAACATTCCTCTGGTTTCTGCCGCCATGGACACCGTCACTGAAGCCCGTCTGGCAATCGCCATGGCTCAGGAAGGTGGCATCGGCATTATCCACAAGAACATGACCATCGAGCAGCAAGCTGCCGAAGTGCGCAAGGTCAAGAAGTTCGAAGCCGGCGTCGTCAAGGATCCGATCACCATCGAGGCTGACGCCACGGTTCGTGATCTGTTCGAACTGACCCGCATGCACAACATTTCCGGCGTTCCGGTGCTGCACGATGGCGACCTGGTCGGCATCGTTACCTCCCGTGACGTACGCTTCGAAACCCGTCTGGAAGCCACCGTACGTGAAGTGATGACGCCTAAAGGGCGTCTGGTCACCGTGCGTGAAGGCGCCGACAAGAACGAAGTCCGCGAGCTGCTGCACAAGCACCGCCTGGAAAAAGTCCTGATCGTCGACGACAAGTTTGCCCTCAAAGGCATGATGACCGTCAAAGACATCGAAAAAGCCAAGGCTTACCCGCTGGCCAGCAAGGACGATCAAGGTCGTCTGCGCGTTGGCGCTGCCGTCGGTACCGGTAAAGACACCGGTGACCGCGTTGCCGCGCTGGTCAACGCCGGTGTGGACGTGGTGGTGGTCGACACCGCACACGGTCACTCCAAAGGCGTGATCGACCGCGTTCGCTGGGTCAAAGAGAATTTTCCTGAAGTGCAGGTGATCGGCGGCAACATCGCCACCGGCGCAGCTGCCAAGGCCCTGGCCGAAGCGGGTGCCGATGCGGTCAAGGTCGGTATCGGCCCTGGCTCGATCTGCACCACCCGTATCGTTGCCGGTGTCGGCGTGCCGCAAATCAGTGCCATCGCCAACGTCGCCGCTGCCCTTGAAGGCACTGGCGTGCCGTTGATCGCCGACGGCGGCATCCGTTTCTCCGGTGACCTGTCCAAGGCCATCGTCGCTGGTGCGTCCTGCGTGATGATGGGTTCGATGTTCGCCGGTACTGAAGAAGCGCCGGGCGAGATCGAACTGTTCCAGGGCCGTTCGTACAAGGCGTATCGCGGCATGGGTTCGCTGGGCGCCATGTCCCAGGCGCAAGGCTCGTCCGACCGTTACTTCCAGGACTCCTCGGCAGGCGCCGAGAAACTGGTTCCGGAAGGTATCGAAGGCCGTGTGCCGTACAAAGGCACCCTGACCGCGATCATCCACCAGTTGATGGGCGGTCTGCGTTCCTCGATGGGTTACACCGGCAGCGCCGACATCGAAGAAATGCGTACCAAGCCTGAGTTCGTGCGGATCACCGGTGCCGGTATGGCCGAATCCCACGTTCACGACGTGCAGATCACCAAGGAAGCGCCAAACTACCGTGTAGGTTGAGGCTTCCAGCAAAACATCAAGCAACCGGGGCTGTTTTATTCAGCCCCGAGTTGTTTCTGAATCACGACTGTTTCTGAATTACTTAAGACGAGACTGAATCATGGCCCTCGACATTCACGCTCACCGCATCCTGATCCTCGACTTCGGCTCGCAATACACCCAACTGATTGCCCGCCGCGTGCGCGAGATCGGCGTGTACTGCGAACTGCACCCGTTCGACATGGACGAAGAGGCGATCCGCGAATTCGCCCCTAAAGGCGTCATCCTCGCCGGCGGCCCCGAGTCCGTGCACGAAGCCAACAGCCCGCGCTGCCCACAGGCAGTCTTCGATCTCGGCGTGCCGGTCTTCGGTATCTGCTACGGCATGCAGACCATGGCCGAGCAACTGGGCGGCAAGGTTGAAGGTTCCGAGCTGCGTGAGTTCGGTTATGCCCGCGTTGACGTGGTCGGCAAGAGCCGCCTGCTCGACGGCATCGAAGACCACATCGACGCCGATGGCCTGTTCGGTCTCGACGTATGGATGAGCCACGGTGACAAGGTCACCAAAATGCCGGAAGACTTCCACATCCTGGCCAGCACCCCGAGCTGCCCGATCGCCGGCATGTTCAACGACGAACGCGCTTACTACGGCGTGCAGTTCCACCCGGAAGTGACCCACACCAAGCAGGGCGGCCGCATCCTCTCGCGCTTCGTGCTCGACATCTGCGGCTGTGAAGCGCTGTGGACTCCGTCGAAGATCGCGGAAGACGCCATCGCCAACATCCGCGCACAAGTCGGCACTGACAACGTGCTGCTGGGTCTGTCCGGCGGCGTTGACTCCTCGGTGGTTGCGGCGCTGCTGCACAAGGCCATCGGCGATCAGCTGACCTGCGTCTTCGTCGACAACGGCCTGCTGCGTCTGCACGAAGGCGAGCAAGTGATGGCCATGTTCGCCGAGAACATGGGCGTCAAGGTGATCCGCGCCAACGCCGAAGAGCAGTTCCTCAACAACCTGGCCGGCGAAGCCGATCCAGAGAAGAAGCGCAAGATCATCGGCCGTACCTTCATCGATGTGTTCGATGCCGAATCCTGCAAGCTGGACAACATCAAGTACCTGGCTCAGGGCACCATCTACCCGGACGTGATCGAGTCGGCTGGCGCGAAAAGCGGCAAAGCCCATGTGATCAAGTCGCACCACAACGTGGGCGGCCTGCCGGAAGAGATGAACCTGAAACTGGTCGAGCCACTGCGCGAACTGTTCAAGGACGAAGTCCGTCGTCTGGGTCTGGAGCTGGGCCTGCCGTACGACATGGTCTACCGTCACCCGTTCCCGGGCCCGGGTCTGGGCGTACGCATCCTTGGTGAAGTGAAGAAGGAATACGCCGACCTGCTGCGTCGTGCCGACCACATCTTCATCGAAGAATTGCGCAAGGCCGACTGGTACCACAAAGTCAGCCAGGCCTTCGTGGTGTTCCAGCCAGTGAAATCGGTTGGCGTGGTCGGCGATGGCCGTCGTTACGCCTGGGTCGTGGCCCTGCGTGCCGTGGAAACCATCGACTTCATGACCGCACGTTGGGCACACCTGCCTTACGAACTGCTGGAAACCGTTTCCGGTCGCATCATCAATGAAATCGAAGGCATCTCCCGCGTCACCTATGACGTGTCGAGCAAGCCGCCGGCGACGATCGAGTGGGAGTGATCCCACGCAAGCCGTAAAGGCTTGATCGCTGCAACCGAATAGCCGTGTGAAATCCGTTTCACACGGCTTTTCTGTTTTTGCGTTACAGCGGTTGTGACCAGCCGCCCAGTTGCATACCCAAATCATCCAGTGCCTGCAGCAGCGCTTTCATGCTCGGGTAGCGTTTACCGCTCACCGAAGGCCAGCCGGGACGTTCGATGTAGAAACGTTTGCCTTCGATGCCGATGACGGTTCGCACCAGCTCTCCCGTGCGGCTGCGATGCACAATGAATGTCATGTTGGGTTGCTGCTTGAGGGAGTACATGCCGTAACGAGGCAGCAGGGTCTCGAATTCCGTCATGGTGTGTGCGGTCCAGGGGGTTTCGATTTGCAGGCGCAGGTCGCCTCTGACCAGCGCCGAACGATCATGCGCCGTACCGCCCAGTGGCAGGATTTTCCCCGGATCGACTTCGATGCCCCGCGAAGCCCCTTCGGGGACGTCCTCGACGCGAATGCCGATTGCCTCCTCCAGCTCGCTGACGCCGGCAACCCCTTCAAAAGTGTTGGAGTGAGAGTTGCCCATCAGCGCCACCCATTTGTGCGCGCCGCGTGCGGACTGGTCAGCGCGGATCATCAGGCGGGCGAAATAATTCATCATCTTTTGCCGCGCGGTTTCGTTGCCCAAAGGCAGGTACATGCCGTTGAGCCGGTAACTCGCCATGCAATCGATGGCTTGCACATGAATCCCCTGTTTTCCGGCTTCCTTGACCAACTCCAGAAACGTATAGCGTTCCAGCGGATCGGTCATGTTGCCGACGTCGAGCGCCTTGAGATAGGCCTCGAGTTTTGTCGGCATGCTGCCGGTTTGGAAGAACTCGTCCAGCGCGGCTTGGTGGAAGTCGGTCAGCAGGTGCTCCATGTACAGGCTCTTCACCTGTTTGCTGGCGAGCAATTGCATGTTCTCGATCAGCCATTGTTTGCTGCCGATGGCAGTGTGGCTCTCGCCGAGCACCAGGCCTCGGGCATGTTCAAGGATTTTCCCGATGATCTCTTCGGCTGTCGCGTCTGCCGCCAGGGTTGGCACGGGAGGACGTTCGGGCAGGCGCAAGGTGCTGTAAAAATCCAGCGCGTCGCGATACAGGCGCTTGCGAATGGCCTTGAAGTCGCGATAGGCATCGAACTCGTTCAGGCTGTCATAGACGTCACGCAGGGCTTCGTCATTCAGTCCCGCTGCGCCTTCTTCCAGGTGCGTCTTGAGTGGTGCAGGTACGTCGTATTGCGAAGCGGGCAGTGCGGCCACCGGGCTGCGGCTGCTCGATCCGGCCAGTGCCGACGGCTTGCCACCGCCGCTGAGCCCTGCGCGAGGCATGGTTTCCCATTCACCCTGAGGATTCAGGCGTACCGGGATCGAGCGAGTAAAACCGTGGGGATGCTCGGGATCGATGACCGCCCAGTGTCCGCTGCCATTGATGTCGGTTTCATAGCGTACGTAATAGGCGGTGTCATCCATCAAGATGGCGGTCGAGGGGTTCGAATCGAGCAGATAAATACCCTGGAATTTTCCTGGCTCGCTGACCGGAGTCATCCCGTCCAGCAATTCATTGGCCTGCCAGCTTGGCGGAATGACCGGACGCGGAGCGTCTTCCAGCAGCGTGGCAACGCTGACTTGCGGCCAGCCCATCGGCTTCAGGCCTCTTTCGATCAGCGCCTGTTTCAATTCATCCAGGGAGTCCACAGTCAGCGAGTCCGGGGCCGGGGCAAGCGGGGTGTCAAGATTGAATCGGCCAGCAGGGGTCATTCTGATCACGCTGTCGGCCATGTGGCGCTCGGCATTTCGGTAGACCACCAGCAGGCTGCTGCGGTAGCGCTGAAACGTGAACATCCCCGGTTCCGGCAGCAGTGCTCGCAGGTCCTGTGGGGGGCGGTACGCCCAAGGCGTTTCCACTTGCACCCGCCAATCGCCTTTGATCAGGTTCTGAATGCTGTCGGGGTCACTTAGGCCGCCAGCCAGTTCTTCGACCGGAGAGTCGGGGTAATCGGCGTACTCCACCGCCAGGCCAGGGTCGGAACCGATACTCCGGGCCTGCCCGGGCGCCACATCATCGATACGCACGCTCAAGGCGTCGGTCTGCTCGCTGATGCCTTGATAGCCGCGGAAGGCGCTCATGTTTTCCTGATTGACCAGCGCCACCCATTTGCCCGGACCATTGAGTTCCTGATGAAAGCGGATGACCTCGCTGGCGAAAAAGCTGCGCGCCATCTGACTGTTGGGCACGGGCTGCATTGAGTCTTTGTTGATGTTGTATGTGCTCGACAGGTCGATCGCCTGAATCCGAATACGTTGGGCGTTGGCGGCTTTGATCAAGGCCATGAGATTGAATTTGCCATCCGGGTCATTGCCGGCCCTGAAGTCGATTCGGCTCAGATAGTTTTGCAGTTCCTCGGACATTTCCCCGGTGCGGGCGAAAGCATCCAGATCCAGTTGATTGACGTTGGCCAGCAGTTCTTGCAGATACAGGGTCTTCACACCGTTGCGGGCAAGATTGGGCATGTCTTCGATGAGCAGTTTCTTGCTGCCGATACTGCCCCGGCTTTCGCCGATGACCAGCCCGGGTTTTTCCGACAGTGCGGACTCGAGCAGCTCGCTCGGGCTGGCGACGGGAGCCGGCGTCGTGAGCGGCGGGCGTGGAACAGGCGGATGCAGTTCGTACCAGGCAGTGGCATCGCTGATCAGCGTCGCACGCGGTTGCTCCTGCGCCAGATCAAACTCGCTTAACGAGATGACCTCATGTGCAGTCGGAATGAGTGCATTGCCTGCTTCGGTTTCGGGTCGGATCACACTGTGCATGTCGATGCCTCCCAGCGTCCAGGCCCGACGGAACTGGCCTTGCAGATCCGGGCCGCCGAGCGCCCAGGCGCGCATCGCCGGATCATCGAGTCCAGGCACATGGATGCCGGGTGTCTGCGCCCACTGTTCGACTGCGGGTTCACTGGCTGCGCCTGCACCCGCGATCATGGGCGCATCACTACCGCCGCGAAGCCCCGGTCTGGGCGCAACTTCCCAGTTTCCTTCGGCGTTCATCCGGACGGGAATCGAACCTGAAAATGCCTCGGGCCGGGTCGGATCGATGATTGCCCACGTGCCACGACCGTTGATGTTTTGCTCGAAGCGTACGTAGTAGGCATTGTCGTCGAGCACGATCGCGGACGACGGATTGGACGCCAGTCTGTGGATACCACGGAATTTTCCGGGATCGTTGATCAGCGTGTCCTCACCCAAGACCCGGTTGATCCTGAACGACTCCGGTATGCCCGGGTGGGGAGTCGCGGGCGAATCGGGCAGGGGTACTGATTGCGGCGTCACCGGCTGCGGATTTTTCGGCTGACTTTCAATCAGGTCAGCCATCTCTGTCGCTTCGGCAGCATCAATCTGCGGGCCAACTTCCTTCAGCGATCCGGGGCCTTTGAGCACCAACAGGTTGAACAGCATGTCGATGCCGCTGAGGACTGCGCCGAGAATCCCGGCCTTGCGCTCGGCGGCGGTTTTGCCATTGACCGCCTGATCGATGTTCAGCCCCATGTTGGCAATGCTGGCGCCGATCACCGGCAATGCAATTGGCCAGCCGATCACGGCCATTGGCCCGAACACCTTGACCCCGGCGCTGAGATAGCCGATCCACAGCTGCTTGCGCAGGTCACCGTTGGAGGTCAGGGACAGGCTGGCCTCGGCAAACATCGCCGTGCGGGTCGAATCACTCAGCCAGATGAAGGCGTCACCGCTGACCGCGCGGTTGTCCTGATTGATCAGCGAGTGATCGTAGCGGCCCCATGTCGCCACCAGGCGATTCATCAGGTCACCAAGGCTGGCGTTGATCTGCTGCCGGTCGGCCAGCGAGAAATGCGCAAGGAATGTCTCGCGCGCCGCAGGTGTGTTCATCCGCTGCAGGATCCAGAAGTGCAGGTCGGTGACGGTTTCCACTACTTGAAAGGCATCGGTTTCACCGGGCAGGTAAAGAATCTGCCGACCCTTGGGCGCGACGAAACGCAGGACGTTGATCGCGGCGTAACCGGCAAGGTCCAGCGTGCGTACGCTGCTCGTGCAAGCATGTCGAGCCTGCAGCGTTGACAGGCTGACTGGCCAGGTCAGCGGGCCGATCACCGCTTGCGTGACGAACAGGAAGTCCTCGTCACTCAATTGGCGTTTGTCCCGCGCCTGCAGTGCTTTGATCAGAAAGTTGCACTTGGCCAGGGTACGAAAGTCGCTGCCGCTGGTGTTCCAGAATGCGTTCAGTTGAGCGTCGTACAGGGCGCTGAAATCGATGCTCCAGAAGTCCTTGAGCACGTCGTTGCCGTGCAGGCGCACTTCATTGCGTTCATCGAAGGTGCGGGCATCGGGACCGGCAGTGTAGAAACCGCCATAGACGTCGAGCAGGTCGGCGTTGTCCTGATCGGCGACGCGGAAGCGGTGAATCACCAACTGGGTCAGGGTCATGCTTGAAGTGGGCGTGGCGTGCACATGCTCCCAGCCGGTGAAGGCTTTCGAACTGCTTTGCGAGGCGTCGAAGCGGTGGAAATACACGTGATCCGGGTCGAGGCCGTGGACCTGGTATTTGATCAGCAAGTCGCTGGCGACCTGTCGAGCGGCGTCCTGCAGGCTCGGGCAGGTCTGGATGACGGTGGCGGCAATCGCCTTGAGCGCGGCCTTGTCGGCGGCGTTGGGCATCGGGTTGGGCATGTGTTTGGGCTCTCTGTCCTTGAGAAACGGGTGGCACAGGATGGCCCGGCTGTTCAATGCATGTGCACTACATAGTTATGTCACCTGAGCAGTCGAAATCGTGTACGCGCGAGGCGCAACTGCGTCCATCCGCCGCGCTGCCCTTACTGTTTCGCAATTGCAGGTGTATCGTATTTGCCTTTTGCGGGCCCGGTGCCCGAAGCAGATACGTGAGGTAGTTGAGTTCATGTCCTTTACCCGTCGCCAAATCCTCGGTGGCCTGGCCGGTCTTGTTGTCGTTGGAGTCGGAGCGGGAGGCGCGTCGCGCTACTGGCTGGGCAAGATGGCCGATGCTGACGCGGGCCACGACTACGAGCTGATCGCGGCGCCACTGGACGTCGAGCTGGTGCCGGGACACAAGACCGAAGCCTGGGCGTTCGGCCCGTCGGCGCCGGGCACGGAGTTGCGGGTGCGTCAGGGCGAATGGCTGCGGGTGCGCTTCATCAACCATCTGCCGGTGGCGACCACCATTCACTGGCATGGCATCCGTCTGCCGC
Source organism: Pseudomonas sp. NPDC088414 (assembly GCF_044753325.1). NCBI lineage: Bacteria > Pseudomonadati > Pseudomonadota > Gammaproteobacteria > Pseudomonadales > Pseudomonadaceae > Pseudomonas > Pseudomonas sp. NPDC088414. The sequence goes on from NZ_JBIVMY010000007.1 coordinate 25,771, forward strand.
TGGAGATGGACGGCGTGCCGTACGTCTCGCAATTGCCGGTGCTGCCCGGTGAATACTTCGATTACAAATTCCGCGTGCCGGACGCCGGCAGCTACTGGTATCACCCGCATGTCAGCAGCAGCGAAGAGCTGGGACGCGGACTGGTCGGGCCGCTGATCGTCGAAGAGCGCGAACCGACCGGTTTCAAGTACGAAAAGACCCTGAGCCTGAAGAACTGGCACATCGACGAGCAAGGCAATTTCGTCGAGTTCAGCATTCCTCGCGAAGCGGCACGTGGCGGCACGGCGGGGCGGCTGTCGACCATCAACGGCGTGCCATCGCCGGTGATCGAGTTGCCGGCGGGGCAGATCACCCGGGTGCGTTTGCTCAACCTCGACAACACCCTGACGTATCGCATCAACATCCCCGGCGTCGAAGCGCAGATCTATGCGCTGGACGGCAACCCGGTCGAGCCGCGCCCCTTGGGCAAGGAATACTGGCTGGGGCCGGGCATGCGTATCTGCCTGGCGATCAAGGCGCCACCGGCCGGTGAAGAATTGTCGCTGCGCAACGGCCCGGTACGCCTGGGGACTCTGCGCTCGGTGGCCAATAACGATGCACCGACCGAGTGGCCGAAAGCCTTGCCCGCCAACCCGGTGGCCGAGCCGGATCTGGCGAATGCCGAGAAACTCAACTTCAATTTCGAATGGGTCGGTTCGGTGTCGGTCAACGTCGACAACGGCAAGCCGCCGAGCCTGTGGCAGATCAACGGCAAGGCCTGGGACATCAATGACAAGACCTGCGCCGATCGGCCGATTGCCAGTCTGAAGCTGGGCCAGAGCTACATCTTCGAACTGAAGAACATGACCCAGTACCAGCACCCGATCCACTTGCACGGTATGAGTTTCAAGGTGATTGCGTCGAACCGGCACAAGATCACGCCGTACTTCACCGACACGTATCTGCTGGGCAAGAACGAGCGTGCACAAGTGGCGCTGGTGGCGGATAACCCGGGGGTGTGGATGTTCCACTGCCACGTGATCGATCACATGGAAACCGGCCTGATGGCCGCCATCGAGGTGAAGTGATGCGCCAGATTCGCCCCGCCGCGATCATCGACCGTAGTCGTGACCGCGATTTCATGCGCGAAGCCCTGGCCCTTGCCGAGCAGGGCGCGGCGCTGGGCGAAGTGCCCGTCGGCGCGGTGCTGGTGCAGGACGGCGCGATTGTTGGTCGCGGCTTCAACTGCCCGATCACCACCAGCGACCCGAGTGCCCACGCGGAAATGGTCGCGATCCGCGCCGCCGCTCAGGCCATCAATAACTATCGCCTGCCGGGCAGCACGCTGTACGTGACGCTGGAGCCGTGCAGCATGTGCGCCGGGCTGATCGTGCATTCGCGGATTGCCCGTGTGGTGTATGGCGCGCTGGAGCCGAAGGCCGGGATCGTGCAGAGTCAGGGACAGTTCTTTACCCAGGGCTTTTTGAATCACCGGGTGTTGTATGAGGGCGGGGTGCTGGCCGAAGAGTGTGGCGCGGTGCTGACCGAGTTCTTCCGTGCTCGCCGAGCAAAAACCACTGAATAAACACCACCCCCAACTGTAGGAGTGAGCCTGCTCGCGATAGCGGTCTGACATTCAACATTGCTTTGACTGTCAGACCGCTATCGCGAGCAGGCTCACTCCTACAAGGTTATGCGGTGTTTGAGAGGCTTACTTACGGGCCACAATCACCGCCCGCATAGGCGCCGGCAGCCCTTCGATAGTCTTGCTGTGATCCTCGGGATCAAGGAAGTCGCTCAACGATTGATACTTCATCCACTCGGTACCACGCTGTTCTTCAACGGTGGTGGTGCTGACGTCCACACACTTCACATCGGTGAACCCGGCGCGGCGCAGCCATAATTCCAGCGCCGGCACCGATGGCAGGAACCACACGTTGCGCATCTGCGCGTAGCGATCTTCCGGTACCAGCACTTGATGCTTGTCGCCTTCAACCACCAGCGTTTCCAGCACCAGTTCGCCGCCCTTGACCAGGCAATCCTTCAGCGCCAGCAAATGCTCGATCGGCGAACGCCGGTGGTAGAACACACCCATCGAAAACACTGTGTCGAAGCCTTCGAGGTTCGGCGGCAGGTCTTCGAACGGGAATGGCAGGTGCCAGGCATTCGGCTCGGACAGATAACGCTGCACGGCCTGGAACTGGCAGAAGAACAGCCAGTTCGGATCGACGCCGATCACGCTGTCGGCACCGGCGCCGAGCATGCGCCACATGTAGTAGCCGTTGCCGCAACCGACATCGAGGATGCGTTTGCCCTTCAGATCCAGATGCGGGGCGACCCGCGACCACTTCCAGTCCGAGCGCCATTCGGTGTCGACGTGTACGCCGAACAGGTCGAACGGCCCCTTGCGCCACGGCGACAGGCCCATCAGCGCGGTGCGCATCTGCGCGCGGGTTTCGTCGTCGCAGTCGGTGTCGAGTTTCAGGCCGTTGAGCAGATCGACTTCAGTCGGCTGGAGTTTCGGCAACGCGTCCAGCGCGCTCTGCCAGCGCTCCAGATCGCCGTGACCTTTCTCCATTTTCTTGTCGAGTTGCCCTTGCAGGGTGTTGGCCCAGTCGGCCAGCGGGCTACCGGCCAGACGGCGGGCGAGGGGGGACAGATCAATCATGGCAAGGCAATCAACGAGGCAAAGTTAAGACACTGGAACCACGGCACGACTTTCGAGAACCCGGCGGCCAGCAGGCGTTCGCGGTGTTCTTCGAGGCTGTCGGGCTTCATGACGTTTTCGATGGCGCTGCGCTTCTGGGCGATTTCCAGTTCGCTGTAGCCGTTGGCGCGTTTGAACGCGACGTGTAGATCAGTGAGCAGCGCGTGTTCTACGGCATCGTTGAAGCGCAGCTTCTCCGACAGAATCAGCGCGCCGCCGGGCAGCAGCGACTGGCGGATACGCGAGAGCAACGCAGTGCGCTGCTCGGGGGCGATGAATTGCAGGGTGAAGTTCAGCGCCACCACCGAGGCCGGTTTGAACTCGAGCGCGAGAATGTCGCCTTCGATCACTTCGACCGGCAGTAACTCCTGGAACATCGAATCCTGACCATTGAGGTATTCACGGCAGCGTTCGACCATCGCCGCCGAGTTATCCACCGCGATCACCCGGCAACCGTCGGTGCGCACATGACGGCGCAGGGCCTGAGTCACGGCGCCGAGCGAAGCACCGAGGTCGTACAGCACGCTGTTCGGTTGTGCGAACTGCGCCGCCAGCACGCCGAGGTTTTCGACGATGGTCGGATAACCCGGCACCGAGCGCTTGATCATGTCCGGGAACACCCGCACCACGTCCTCGTTGAAGGCGAAGTCAGGCACCTGGGCCATCGGCTGGGCGAAAATGCGATCGGGTTCTTTGCTCACGGCGGTTCCGGCGGTGTCGGTGGAAAAGGCCGGCATTTTAGCCAAACTGGAGCTGGGATGCTTGGGTTGTCTGATAAAGCGCCGCAAGCAAGCCTTAAGCACACACCTGTGGCGAGGGAGCTTGCTCCCGCTCGGCTGCGCAGCAGTCGCAAAACCTGATTACCGGATATACCTGCAGTATCTCGTGTGGCGATTTTGGGGTCGCTTCGCAACCCAGCGGGAGCAAGCTCCCTCGCCACAGGGGTTAGTGGGGGTTTTTGGAGAACGCGGAGGCCGTGATCCCCCACTGTCCGAGCCAGTAACTGATGATGATCACGTACGGCGCCGCGTGGAATGGCGATACAAAACGATCAATGCCGATCACACTATCTGAAAACACGAAGGTCAGTGCACCCGCCGCCGCCAGCAACGCCGAGCGCTTTGGCACGTCAGTGCCGAGGCGAGCGAGGGCGCGCCAGAGCATCGCGCTGATCGCCGTGCCATAGACCACCACCGGCACCAGCAACGGCCCCAGACCGCTGGAAATCAGCAACCCCAGCAGCACCGCGCCAACGCCAAGCGCAAGCACCAGCGGCAAAAGCGCCAGCCGTTTGCAATCGCTGAGATAAGCCTTGAGGTACGCCAGATGCGCGACCAGAAACGCACCGAGGCCAAACACAAACAAATCACCCGGCCACGCCAGCAACACATCACCGAGCACAGAGAAAATCAGTCCCAGGCTGATCCAGCGTCGATAGTCGCTGGGTGGCGCGTCGTGCAGCCAGCCGAGCAGCGCCAGCACCGGCAACGGTTTGACCAACAGGCACAGCAGCGCCGCATGGGTGCTCACGCCATAGACAAAGGTCACCGCGCCCATCAGCGCCAGAATCAGCCAGCCCACGATCAGTTCACCGAAATGGCGCAGTCGAAGGTTTCTGCCGGTTCAACTTCCGGTTCCCACGGCTGCTGCGAGGTCAGGCGCAGGCGCCCGGTGCCGGTGGCGAAAGCCTGAAAGCGCCAGGTGGAGAAACCGCCTGCGCCGACCATGCCGGAATCTTTCGGGCTGCTGTAGACCTCGGGGCTGAGGGCGTGCAGCACGCCGCCGGCCGAATCCTGAATGGCCCAGCGGTAGCCGGTGGTGGGGTTGCTCGGCAGCATCACGATCAGGTTTTGTCCGTTGGTCAACTGCACGGGGCATTCGCTCTGGTTTTCCACGGTCACGTTCTGTTTTGGCTGCGTGGCGCAGGCGGCCAGCAAAGAGAGGGCGAGGGGGACAAACAGGCGAGTGGCGGACATAGGCTCAGTGGCTCCGGCGTTGACGACGAACGGCGAGCATAACTGAAGATGAGACAAAGTGTGACAGTCGGGCAGTCCAGTGTTGTCAGCACTGACGCCATCGCTGGCAAGCCAGCTCCCACAGGGATTGTGGTGAACACAGGATTTGTGAACACATCGAACACTGTGGGAGCTGGCTTGCCAGCGATAGCGGTAGATCTGGCGCTAAAGCTCTGTCAGAACAGCACCTTAGCCACATCCGCAAAGCGCTTGGCAAAGTGCACGGTAATCCCTTCCTTCAAGTAATCCGGCAGTTCCTCGAAGTTACCCCGGTTCGGTTCCGGCAGAATCAACTCAAAGATCTTCTGCCGCCGCGCCGCGATTACCTTCTCGCGCACCCCGCCAATCGGCAGTACATGCCCGGTCAGCGTCAGTTCGCCGGTCATTGCCACGCCTTTTTTCGGCGGCTGGTTGCGGGCGAGCGAGAGCAGGGCGCTGGCCATGGTCACGCCGGCGCTCGGGCCGTCTTTCGGTGTCGCGCCTTCCGGCACGTGCAGGTGGACGAAGGCTTCGTCGAAGAATTTCGCATCGCCACCGAACTGTTTGAGGTGCGAGCTGACGTAGCTGTAGGCGATCTCCGCCGATTCTTTCATTACATCGCCCAGTTGCCCGGTGAGTTTGAAACCGCGGTTGAGCGTGTGAATCCGCGTCGCTTCGATTGGCAGGGTCGCACCGCCCATGCTGGTCCAGGCCAGACCGGTGATCACGCCGGTGCCGGACAGCACTTGTTCGTTGCGGAACACCGGATGACCCAGCGAGGCTTCGAGGTCTTTCGGGCCAAGCTTGATCACCGCTTTCGGGTCTTCGATGAGTTTCATCACCGCTTTGCGCACCAGTTTGCCCATCTGTTTTTCCAGCTGGCGCACCCCGGCTTCACGGGCGTAACCGTCGATCAACGCCTTGAGTGCGCTGTCGCTGATGCTCAGGCTGCCTTTGGACACGCCGGCCTTTTCCAGCAGTTTCGGCCACAGGTGACGCTTGGCGATGGCTACCTTTTCTTCGGTGATGTAGCCCGACAGGCGAATCACTTCCATCCGGTCCAGCAACGGCCCGGGAATCGAATCCAGGGTGTTGGCGGTGCACACGAACAGGACTTTCGACAGGTCCATGCGCAGGTCGAGGTAGTGGTCGAGGAATTCGACGTTCTGTTCCGGGTCGAGGGTTTCCAGCAGCGCCGAGGCCGGGTCGCCCTGGTAGCTCTGGCCCATCTTGTCGATCTCGTCGAGCATGATCACCGGGTTCATCACTTCGACGTCTTTCAACGCCTGCACCAGTTTGCCCGGCTGCGCGCCGATGTAGGTGCGGCGGTGGCCCTTGATCTCGGCTTCGTCGCGCATGCCACCGAGGCTGAAGCGGTAGAACGGGCGGCCGAGGGATTCGGCGATGGATTTGCCGACGCTGGTTTTACCCACGCCCGGCGGGCCGACCAGCAGCACGATCGAACCGCTGATTTCGCCTTTGTAGGCACCGACCGCGAGGAATTCGAGGATGCGATCCTTGATGTCGTCGAGGCCGGCGTGATGTTTGTCGAGCACTTTGCGCGCGTGCTTGAGGTCGAGTTTGTCCTCGCCGTACACGCCCCACGGCACCGAGGTCGCCCAGTCGAGGTAGTTGCGGGTGACCGCGTATTCTGGCGAGCCGGTTTCGAGGATCGACAGCTTGTTCATTTCTTCTTCAAGGCGCTTTTGCACCTGCGCCGGCAGGACTTTGCCTTCCAGGCGCTGTTCGAACTGTTCGAGGTCGGCGCTACGGTCGTCCTTGGTCAGGCCGAGTTCCTGCTGGATCACCTTGAGTTGTTCCTTGAGGAAGAACTCGCGCTGATGCTCGCCGATCTTGCGGTTGACCTCGGCGGAGATCTCTTTCTGCAGGCGCGCGACTTCGACTTCCTTGCGCAGCATCGGCAGGACTTTTTCCATGCGTTTGAGCATCGGCACGCAGTCGAGCACTTCCTGCAGCTCATTACCTGTCGCCGAAGTGAGGGCGGCGGCGAAGTCGGTCAGCGGCGACGGATCGTTGGGGCTGAAGCGGTTGAGGTAGTTCTTCAGCTCTTCGCTGTACAGCGGGTTGAGCGGCAGCAGTTCCTTGATCGCGTTGATCAGCGCCATGCCGTAGGCCTTGACCTCGTCGGTCGGCTCGGTCGGCTGGTGCGGGTATTCGACTTCCACCAGGTACGGTGGACGGTGGTGTTTTAGCCAGGTCTTGATGCGCACGCGGCTCAGGCCTTGGGCGACAAATTGCAGTTTGCCGTTTTCGCGGCTGGCGTGGTGTACCTTCACCAGAGTGCCGTATTCCGGCAGGGCTTTGGTGTTGAAGTGGCGCGGGTCTTCCTGGGGCGTGTCCATGAAGAACAGGGCCAGGGAGTGGTGTTCGGATTTGCTGACCAGATCGAGGGTTTCGGCCCAGGGTTCTTCGTTGACGATGACCGGCAGCACTTGGGCCGGGAAGAACGGGCGGTTGTGGATCGGGATGACGTAGACCTTGTCCGGCAGGTTCTGGCCGGGCAGGGCGAGGCCTTTGCCGGTGGAATGGTGTTCGATGTGGTCAGCTTCGGTGTAGTCGTCGGGGTTGTCTGGGAATTCTTGCTGGTCGCTCATTGGGGCACCTGCGCAATGGGGTATGGGTCTTAGATGGGGCAGGCTTTGGGTGGTTTCAATGGGGGGCGGTGTTTCTGCTTGGGTGTTCAGGGTTTTGACAGGCGTCACGCTTTGGGGCTTGGCGGCCTTTGGGCCGACCAGGTTCTTGGTTTTTTGTGTACATATCCGTATTTTGGTAATGGCTGCTTAGGGTTTCGCCCTGACGGCGACTCACTTTTTTGACAAACGCCTCAAAAAAGTAAGCAAAAAAAGGCTTGCTCCTGCGTTCGGCCCGCTCGCTGGGGCTCGGGGTTCCTTCGCTCCGGGACTGATCCGTGGGGCAGCGCCTCCGGTTTGCTTCGCTGCACCTCCTCTCGCCGTGTTTGGCTGCGCCAAACGGTCGCTGCGCTCCCACCCCCGGATCAATCCCTCCACTCAGCCTTCCGACGTCGCCCGTGGATCAAGAGCAAGATCAAGAGCTGCAGCCGAGCTAACGCTCATCCTGGAGTGGGGCGGCATGCGCCGCGTGCGGGTTGTACTTATCTTCCCTGTAGGAGCTGCCGCAGGCTGCGATCTTTTGATCTTGCTTTTGCTTTTTTGCGGGAGCTGGCTTGCCAGCGATGGCGGCCTGACAGCCGACCGATCTCCAACTGCCTGCACCCATTCCCACTGTAGGAACTGCCGAAGGCTGCGATCTTTTGACGTTGAAGATCAAAAGATCGCAGCCTTCGGCAGCTCCTACACAGTTACATCGTGTAATGGCTTGGCTTCGCGAGCAAACCCGGTCCAGCAAGGGTCAGCTGTGCGCTGCAGATTGGGTGATTTCCACATTATCGAGCACCCGATTCACCGCCAGCTCAGCCAGCATGATGATCTGCTGGATCGCCAGTATCGTCTGCCGCTGCGGGCTGTCCACATACGCAGCGATATCGCTGGTCATGATGCTCGCCGAGGCCAGTGATTCGCAGGCGTGAGCCAGCAGGCTTTCGTTGTCCATGTCGGGGGCGACCTGGAACATGCTGCTGGGTTTGTGGAATCTCACGGTGGCGGCGGAGGGTTTCAGGTAGTGATCCAGCGCACGCTCGGCGGCGTCGTGGAGTTTTCTGGAGTCGAGGGATTCGTAGGGGGAGGTTTCGGGGGGATTCGGTGTGGGTTTGATCATGGTGAATGCTCAGTTGGTGAAGTGGAGCTGTCTTCAATTGCCGCGACGCAATTTGAGGTGGCAGCTGTACGCGGGTTCGCGGACCGATAACTGAGGAATCGGCATACCCCCAAAGAAGGTATCCCGCGCACAGCCGCCATGACACAACCAACAGGCATCCGAGGTGCTGTCAGGTTGGCGATTATGCATCAGTTATCAGGCCGCGACGCCCGGCCGCTGAATTTGCAGCGACCACCAGAGCCTATCCACCCGACTTCCGAGGCACAACCGACGCATCCTGTCGGAAATCTCCCGCTCACAACGCGCTTCTGTAGGAGGAACACCTTCCTTTGTAGGAGTGAGCCTGCTCGCGATAGCGGTAAATCAGTCACCAAAAACATTGACTGAAATACCGCTATCGCGAGCAGGCTCACTCCTACAGTGTTTGGGGTGAATTCAACATCGATGTGCAACAAAAAAGGCGATGCCCCTCGCGGAGCATCGCCTTTCCTTTACCGCCGCTAAAGCTTATTCCGGCAGTTTGTACGCAATCACGTAGTCACCCATCTTGGTGCCCAGCGAGCCGTGACCGCCAACAACCAGCAGCACATATTGCTTGCCGTCCTTGCCGGTGTAGGTCATCGGGGTCGCTTGGCCGCCGGCCGGCAGACGCGATTTCCACAGTTCTTTACCGGTGTTCACGTCGTAGGCGCGCAGGTACTGGTCGAGGGTGCCGCTGAGGAAGCCGACGCCGCCCGCAGTGACCATCGAGCCGCCCATGCTTGGCACGCCCAGGGTGAAGCCGATCGGGATTGGCGAGCTGTCGCGGCTGGTGCCGTTTTTGCGTTTCCACACGACTTTGCCGGTGGTCAGGTCGATACCGGCGACGTAGCCCCAGGCCGGGGCCTGGCACGGTACGCCGAGTGGCGACATGAACGGGTGCATGATCACCGCGTAGGGCGCGCCGGTGTTCGGTTGCACGCCAGCGGTTTCGCTCTCGCGTTTGCTGCCGGCGGCGACTTTCTCGCGTGGCACCATTTTCGAGACGAAGGCCATGTAGTTCGGGCTGGTGAACAGCATCTGGCGAACGGGGTCGACCGAGACGCCGCCCCAGTTGAACACGCCGACGTTACCGGGGTAGATCAGGCTGCCCTGTTCCGACGGAGGCGTGTATTGGCCTTCGTAGCGCAGTTCCTTGAACTGGATGCGGCACAGCATCTGGTCGAACGGGCTGGCGCCCCACATGGCTTTTTCGGTCAGTTCCGGAGCCAGCAGGTTGAGGTCCGAACGGGCCTGGGTCGGTGCGGTGTGGTCGCCTTTCACGGCGCCTTGCGGAACCGGGATTTCCTTGATCGGGATGATCGGCGTGCCGTCACGACGGTCGAGGACGTACAGGCTGCCCTGTTTGGTCGGGGCGATCAGCGCCGGTTTCACGCCGTCGGCGGTTTTCATGTCGAGCAGGGTTGGCTGGCTGCCAACGTCCATGTCCCACAGGTCGTGGTGGGTGAACTGGTAGTTCCAGCGCACTTTACCGGTGGCCAGGTCGAGGGCAACGATGCCGGCGCTGAATTTCTCGGCGCCTGGGGTGCGGTCTGCGCCCCACTGGTCTGGAGTCTGGTTGCCCAGTGGCAGGTAAACCATGCCGAGTTTTTCGTCGACGCTGGCCAGCGACCACATGTTGGCCGAGTTGCGGCTGTAGATTTCGCCCGGGGCCAATGGCTTGGTGGCGTCCGGCTTGTCGCTGTCCCAGTTCCATACGAGGTGGCCGTCGCGCACGTCAAACGCGCGGATCACGCCCGATGGCTCGTTGGTCGACTCGTTGTCGGTGACGTGACCGCCCATGATCACCAGATCACGGGTAATCGCCGCTGGCGAGGTGGAGTAGTAGCCACCGGCGGTGAACGGGCCGATGCCCTGGGTCAGGTCGACCACGCCGTTTTTGCCGAAGCCTTCGCAGATCTTGCCGGTGTCGGCGTTCAGGGCGATCAGACGGGCATCAGCGGTTGGCAGGTACAGTCGACGCGGGCAAGCCTGAGCAACGGCTTTGCCAGCTTCGGAGATAACGGCCGAGGCAGCGTTCTCAGACTTGGCGTAAGCGGCTTCGTCGTAGTACGACACGCCACGGCAGGTCATGTGGGCGAAGCCCTTGAAGCCCACCGGGCTCTTGATCTGCGGGTCGAAGCGCCACAGTTCCTTGCCGGTGTCCGGGTCAAGCGCCAGCACTTTGCTGTGCGCGGTGCAGGCATAGAGCATGCCGTTGGCTTTGAGCGGGGTGTTTTCGTTGGTCAGCTCTACCGGGTCATCGGCGGTCGGCAGGTCGCCGGTCTGGATGCGCCAGGCTTCTTGCAGCTTGCCGACGTTGGCCGGGGTGATCTGCTTCAGCGGCGAGTAGCGGTCACCGAATTCGGTGCGGCCATAGGCCTGCCAGTCGCCGTCAGGCATGGCTGGCGCGGTGCTGGTCATGTCCGCGGTGTCGCGGCCCAGTTCGCCAAAGGTTTCGCCCGGGTGGGTGAACAGGCTGGCCAGGGCAGTGACGCCGGCCAGGACCACGGCCACACTCAGACCGCCAGTGCCCATCGGCGCCGGGCCATTGAGCAGCAGCGGACGACGGAACCACGGCAGCAACATCACGATGCCGAGAACGAACCACAGCGCCAGTCGCGGCACCAGTTGCCACCAGTCCAGACCGACTTCCCACAGGGCCCAGACCGTGCTGGCGAACAGCACGATGGCGTACAGGCCCAGCGCCGCACGACGACGCAGCAGCAACAGAATGCCGCTCAGCGCAATGCCGATACCGGCCAGCAGGTAGTACAGCGAGCCGCCGAGCATGCTCAGCTTGACTCCCCCGGCCAGCATGGCCAGGCCCATCAGTAGAAGCAGAATGCCGAGCAGGCTCGGTAGCAGACGGCCCCGACTCGAAGCACTTTCGGTGCTCATAGTGTGATTCTCCGTGACGTTTATTTAGTCCCGCGCTTTAGTCACTCTAGATGACGATTGGGCGCGGGTATGGTTCAGATAAAAACTTGTCTAGCTAACGAATTTCATGAGATCCCCTGTGGGAGCTGGCTTGCCAGCGATGGCGGAGTGTCAGCCGACGATAATGTCGAATGTGAAATCGCATCGCTGGCAAGCCAGCTCCCACAGGTTTCTTCAGTGCTTTTTAGAACGACGACTGGATTTTGATCCCCGCGATCAATGCGTCATCGACCTGGTCCACACCGCCCGGATGGCGGATGTATTGCAGGTTCGGGCGCACGGTCAGCCAGTTGGCGAGGTGCACGCCGTAATACAGTTCGGCGCTGTATTCGGTGTCCTGCGGCGGCAGGAAGGACGGGTCGTCATAGTCGTAGACGGCGTGCGCCTGATTGCTCGCTTCGGCGTTCTTGCGGAAGGCCGGGTTGACGTGCACGCGGGCCAGGGCGAAACCGATGTCGTCCTTGGCGCGGGCATCGAACGGGCCTTTGTAGACGACGCCGGCCTGCACGTAGTTGTCGATCGCGTTGGTTTTCTTGTCGTGCATCGTCGCGTTGGCGAACACGCTCAAGCCGCGCGAATGATCGCTGGCGATGCTGGTGATTTGCTGCTGGGCACCGAACCACACGCCGTGTTTGCTCGACGCGCTGCGGTAGGCTTCGCCGCTCAGTGCGGCAGGCTGGCCGTTCTGGTCTTTATAAACGTCGGAGGCCTTGGCGCTGCTGTAGTAGTAACCGGCACGGTATTCGCCCGGCAGACCGTTGAGCTTCGGCGTCCACACCAGCTCCACCGGCAGCACCGCGCCCTGGGTGCCGCTGCCGCTGAGTTTGAAGCCGTTGCCGCGATCGAGGTTCGACGGGTTCTGCTCGTAGGCGCCGACCTGCGCGTACAGCTCTGGGGTCAGGTGATATTTGACCCGCAGCGCCCACTGGCTGACCGGCCAGTTGTACCAGATGCCGCCGACCCAGTTGCCGACTTGCGAGCCGCAGAACGCCAGGTTCTGGAAGTCGCAGGGGAAGCTGTTGAAGTCTTCGCCTTCACCGAAGCGGCCGACCTTGATGTCGAGCTTCTGGTCGAAGAATTTCTGCTGGTACCACATCTGCGTCAGGCGTGTGGTCTGGCCACGGCCCCAGACTTCCTGGGCCGAGGTGAAGCCGCCGACGCGGGGATCGTTGATCCGGTCGTTGCTGATGTTGTTGCCGCTGCGCTTGGTGATGGTCAGCTGAAATTCGGCATCGTCCCAGCCAAGGATTTTTTGCAGGTCCAGGTGCGTGCCCAGGCCGAACTGGTCGCTGTAGCGCGCGGTGCGATCGTGGTCATAGCCGCCGTGCAGGTTGCTGCCCATTTCGCCGGTGTAATCGAGTTTGAAGTCGTAGCCTTTTTCCGCCAGCTCGGTACGCGTGCCGTTCCAGTCACCGAGCATCCACGGTGAGTCGCTGTCGAAGGCGGGAGCCGCCTGGGCGTAGGTGGCGAAGCCGAGCGCGGTGCAGCCGCCGATCAGGCGCAGGGCTGAGATAGCGCTGTCTCGGGAGAAGGAAAAATCGGGCATGGGTCAGTCTTTTTTTGGTGTTTTACGGGGGTAAACCGAGCGCTTCAATTTGACGCAGGCAGTGAAGCGATTCAGCTGAAGGGCGGCAGGATAATGATCTGTAACAAAAAGACAAAGGGGTTTTGTGGACATGCAGCATTTCTGATTCGGTAACAGTGCGGCAAACGGGCGCATTGTGGCGATGGCCGCAGGCTGCGATCTTCTGCGGTTGGCCTACATTTGATGCAAGGCCTTCCACCTGACCGGCCCCTCGGCTAAGGTGCGCGGCTTGTGCATTTTCCCTCCGTCCAAAGGCCTGGCATGAACGACCACACTCCCGATCCGCTGCATGGCGTAACCCTCGAACAGATCCTCAATGCGCTGGTGGCGCATTACGAGTGGTCGGGGTTGGCCGAGCGCATCGATATCCGCTGCTTCAAGAGCGACCCGAGCATCAAGTCGAGCCTGACCTTCCTGCGCAAAACCCCGTGGGCGCGGGAGAAGGTCGAGCGCTTGTACGTGAAACTGATGCGCACCAAGCGTCCGCTCTGAGATGAACGCCTTTGCCCGGCGACGCCTGCTCACACTCATCGCCACCCTCGGCTGGGCCGGGCTGAGCATTCAGCTGTACCTGATTTTCCTTGCGCGGCTGAGTGTCGACGCCAGCCTGCTGGGCGGGCTGGTGAGCTTCTTCAGTTACTTCACGGTGTTGACCAACACGCTGGTGGCGACGGTGCTGACCTGCGCGGTCACCCGGCGTGAATCCGCTGCGCAGCGCTGGTTTGTGCAGCCGTGGGTCAGCAGCGGGGTGGCGGTGAGTATTGCCTTGGTGGGGTTGGCTTACAGCATTCTGCTGCGGCATTTGTGGCACCCCGAAGGCTGGCAGTTTATTGCCGATGAGTTACTGCACGATGTGATGCCGCTGCTGTTTCTCGGCTATTGGTGGTGCTGCGTGCCTAAAGGTACGTTACGCCTGTGGCATTTGCCGCTGTGGCTGATTTACCCGTTGGTGTATTTCATTTACGCGTTGCTGCGCGGGCACCTGCTGGGGGCGTATGCGTATCCGTTCATTGATGTGGCGCTGCTCGGTTATGCACAGGTGTTCATCAATGCCGGGGGGATATTGGTGGGGTTTGTGGTGATTGGGTTGCTGGTGATCGGGATCGACCGCTGGCGTGGGGCGGAAAAATAGGGCGTAACCCTGTGGCGAGGGAGCTTGCTCCCGCTGGGGTGCGAAGCAACCCTGAACCCGGACTACAAGTTGCGTCAGGCAAATCGCGTTCACAGGTTTTGCGACTGCTTCGTAGCCGAGCGGGAGCAAGCTCCCTCGCCACGAAGGTGTTCATCTTCACAGTGAAGTGAACGTCACTCTTCTTCGGGTGTGCCCTCAGCCCGCCAGTAACCGACGGCCTTGATGAGCTGTTCATCCAGCCCATGCTCATCAATCAGCACCCGGCGGATCTGCCGCGAGACTTTGGTCTCGGTCGCCACCCATGCATACAGATTGCCCTTGGGCACCTGCAACTGTTTGACGGTGGTCAGCAGGTTGTCCTTGCCGCCCTCGCGCAGTACCCAGATCACGTTGACCTGCGCCGCGCTGTCCAGCACTTGCTGTTCGGCACCGTTTTCCACTTCGATCACCACCAGTGCCTTGCGATTGCTCGCCAGACCTTCGAGGCGGCGGGCGATGGCGGGCAGGGCGGTTTCGTCGCCGATCAGCAGGTAGCTGTCGAAGATATCCGGCACGATCATCGAACCGCGTGGCCCACCGATGTGCAGAAATTGCCCGGGCTTTGCCTGTTCGGCCCAGGTCGAGGCAGGGCCGTCGCCGTGCAGGACGAAGTCGATGTCCAACTCGAGTGTGTCCAGGTCATAACGGCGCGGGGTGTAGTCGCGCATCTCGGGCAGCGGGCCGTTGTCCTTGCCGGCGCCGAGCACCAGAGTTTCCAGCGCTGCAGCCTGTTCGGCGTTCTGCGGGAACAGCAGTTTCACGTGATCGTCGGTGCCCTGGCTGATGAACCCGGCCAGCTGCGGCCCGCCGAGGGTGATGCGGCGCATGCGCGGGGTCAGGTCGACCACGCGCAGCACTTCGAGCTTGCGGCGTTTGATTTCGTGCATCACGCGGTGAATGGTTTGGGTATCGACTGCAGTCATTCGGCTTTCTCCTGGGCGGTTTGAACGGCAGGGCCGTCGACGATGGCTTTGGCGGTGTCGTTGAGCAGGTCACGCACACGCAGGATTTCTTCCGGGCTCCAGCGCCCGTGGTGCATTTGCAAAGCGTGGCGCAGGTTGTGCACCGCCTCGTGGATTTCCGGCGGCCGGTCATGGCCGCGCAACGAACGTTTGCTGACGTCAATGCGCATGCGCACGCCGTCCAGTGCGACCGCTTGCTCACTCAAAGACAAACGACCGGCATCCGTCACGCTGTAGCGTTTTTTGCCGGCCTCGGCGTCGCCGCTGATCAGGTCGCTTTCTTCAAGGAAGGTCAGGGTCGGGTAGATCACGCCGGGGCTTGGGCTGTAGGCGCCGTCGAACATGCCTTCGATCTGGCGGATCAGGTCATAGCCGTGGCACGGCTGCTCGGCGATCAGCGCCAGCAGCAACAATTTCAGATCACCGGGGGCGAAGACTCGTGGGCCGCGTCCGCCGCGTTCACGGCCGGGGCGTTTTTCGAAACCGTCACGGCCGTCGCCGTGTTCGCGGTGATGATGGGGGGAATGATGGTCTCTCATTGGCCTGCTCTCTCGTCGTGTTTAGATACAACTTAAGATATATCTTTACGTGCTGGCAAGGTGTCCTGACCAACGGTGCACACCTGACCGATCGAATCGGCGCTCGCAAAAAACCGGAAAACGATCAAGAAATCGCAGTATTAAATCTCCCGGCAAAGGCGCAGATTAGTGCTTGTTCTCTAATATTCCGTTTCGCCCTTTATTTCCGGGAAAGTGTGGTACATGTCTTACGGAAGTTGCGGCGAAGTTGTGGCGCGTACAGTCACTCGGCTGGCGCCCTGTAGCCTGTATCTGACAGTTGCACAGGAACTTTCCTGAATTTAACGGTTTTTTCTTTCTCATCTAATGGCGTCCAGGCTACAAGCTCGCAGGACGTTGCCTGCTTACTTTGAAGATAAATTGGTTGAACATTCCCCGGCGTTGAAAGTTAACGGTGAGCACTGACTGCTCGTGACTGTTCAGCTCGCCTTGACTGCTCGACGACTCAACTAATTTATATAAGACAGGTATTCAATGATGCTCAAGAAACTCGCCCTTGCCGCCCCTCTGACTGTTCTGGCCATGAGCGCCTCGATGGCGTTTGCCGCCACTGAAGCCAAGCACTCCATCAGTATCGTGGCGCACGTACCGGCTGACGACTTCTATGCGGTGCCGGTGGATGCCGATCTGGTCAACAAGGATCAGGACATGAGCTTTAACCCGGGCACCAATTCGATGCGCGAAGTCAACGGGCACTTCGATGTGCTGCACACCGCCGGCAAGGTTCATGCACGTCTGGAAGGCGTGCCGAAGCTGATTGGCGGCAGCAACACCATCGACCTGAAAGTCGAACTCAACGGCAGGACGCTGACCACCACCTCGCAGGAAGTGGTCGGCGATACCGAGTCCAATACGCGTTATCGCGCACCCTTCAAGATCAGCGCCACCGGTGCCAAACCGGCCGCTGGCGACTACACCGGTGTGGTCATGCTGGTCGTCGAACCTTCGGTCTGAGTCATAACGGCAATACCTGACGTTACTTGTCCAGTAACGTAACCGGTCGGCAACTTTTAAGTTGCCCGGCCGGGATTTTACTTCCGGTAATCAGAGTATTAATTCATGTATCCGATGACGCCCATCGCGGCTGCGCTTGCGTTGCTGTTAAGCAGCAGCGTATTGGCGGCGCCGCCGCCAGTCGATAATACCCCGCGAAGTTTGCTGGCTCAGGCGAAAGGTCTTCCGGCAGACTTTGAAGAGCATTTCTTTGATGTGCCTCTGGCGGTTCGTGTCGATCTTGATCAACAACCGCTGGGCGAGGCAATGATTGTATTGTCGCGCGATGATCGCATTACCTTGCTCGACTTCACCGACACCAGCGACAGCCGCATCAGTGCCGCCGAGCGTGAAACCTGGGCCAGCCTCCTCAAATCCGGTGTAGCGCTTGGCAACTGCAGCGGGCAATGCCCCGAGCAACTGCTGGCGGTGCACTACAACCTGGAAAACTCACTGCTTTCGATCGCCACCGAAAACGCCGAGCGCGATCTGCAGACGCAACGCTTCCATGAGCAGCCCGAGGGAGGCAGCAGCGGTCTGATGCTGCGTAATCAGCTGAACCTCAATGGCGGCCAGAACCAGGATCTGGGCGGACGTTTTGGTCTGGAAGCCAGTGCCAGTCTCGGCAACTGGAGCCAGTCCTTCAACATGCAACTGGCGCGCCTCGGCGGGCCGGACACCAAGACCTATCACGCGGTACACGAGCTTTTCACCCAGCGCGAACTGCAGGGCAGTTTCTTCCGCCTGGGCTATTTCACCCCCAATTCCGAAGGCCTGACCCGCCAGCCCCGTTCGTTCGGCACCAGCCCCGACACGGCGGTCGGCGTGATGTATGGCAGCTCCGACAGCCTGGCGGTCGACAGCCCGCGGCCCAGCGTCTACCCGATTTTCGTCACGGCCAATCGCCAGGCGTCGGTGGAGATCTATCGCGATGGCCTGCTGATCAACACGCAAGCGGTGCCGGCCGGTTTACAGACGCTGGACACCCGGCCCTTGCCCGGTGGCATCTACGAAGTCGAAGTCCGTCTGATCGAGGATGGTCAGACCACCTCGACCACCCAGGAGCTGGTCTACAAACCGGTGAACTGGCAAAACCTCGATGAGCGCTGGCGCTACAACGTGTTCGCCGGGCAGGAAAGCAAACTGCTGAGCAATTGGGAGGAACAGCAAAGCGGTGATCTCACCGCCGGCGCCGCGCTCAATTACTTGCTGCATCCACGGGTGATCCTCGGCCTGTCGGCGCGTCAGGTACGTGACACCTTGCAGTACGGCACCTCGATCGACTGGAGCCTGGCCGACAGCATCAGCCTCTTCGCCAACCTCTATCAGACCGAAGACCACGGCACCGGCGTCGACGTGCAGGGCCTGTACAACTACGGCGCCGGCAGCCTGGTGGTCAGCCACAACCGCAGTTGGCTCGACACCCGCAACAGTTACGACACGCTGCCCGACGGGACTCGCGTACGCCAGCGTAATGTGTTCACCGGCGAAACCAGCAACTCGTCGCTGGCGCTCAACCATCGCCTCAGCCGCAAGAATTCGTTGAGCGCACGGGTCTCGCACAGCGAAGGCAATGTCGACGGCGTTGGCATGGACCTGGGCTGGACGCAGCGCACCGAGCTGTTTGGCAGCGATGCCAACTGGCGCTTGTCGCTGTTCGACCGGCCGGGCAGCTACAGCAGTGGCGAGGCGCGTAATCGCGGGAT
This sequence comes from Pseudomonas sp. NPDC088414, assembly GCF_044753325.1. Taxonomy (NCBI): domain Bacteria; kingdom Pseudomonadati; phylum Pseudomonadota; class Gammaproteobacteria; order Pseudomonadales; family Pseudomonadaceae; genus Pseudomonas; species Pseudomonas sp. NPDC088414. The sequence goes on from NZ_JBIVMY010000007.1 coordinate 44,160, forward strand.
CGACCTGAGCATCAACATGGCGCTGGGCGGGCCGGGCCAGCAGATTTCCGGGAGCATCGGCAGCCGCACCGCCCGCGATGGCGGGCGCGACAACAATGGCTCGATCGGCTATCGCAAGGATCTGCAGGAGCACATTCTGCAAAGCGTTTCGGTCACGGCGCTGACCGACACCTACGGCGTCGGTCTTTCGAGCCTGGCCAACTTCCGTACCGACTGGGTCAATGGCGACGGCTTCGTGCAGCGCTCGTCCTATAACGGCAATTTCACCGGTGGCGTGAACCTCGACAGCAGCGTGATCATCGGCGGTCAGCAATTGCTCATGACCAGTCAGCATCAGGGCCGCGGTGCCGGGATGATCGTCGATGTCGAATCGGATATCGCCGACATTGCCCTGCGCGCCGACGACCTCAGCGGCGGCAGCTCAGCGCTGCGGCCGGGGCGCAATTTCATCCCGCTCACGGCGTACCGCAACAGTTCGGTGGGCTTCGATTTCCAAGGCAACCACGTTCCGGCTGCCAGCATCGAACCGTCCCGCGCCCGCTATCACCTGAACAAGGGCGGTGTGGAGTACCGCAAGGTGCGGGTGATGAAAACCCTGACCGTGCTGGGACGCTTGCTCGACCCGCAAGGTCGGCCGCTCAAGGGCCATCACGTGATCAATCACGCCAGCCGCGGGGTCAGCGAAGTCGACGGGTTTTTCTCGATGGAAATGCACGCCGGTTCACCGACCCTCGAAGTGCGCTACGCCGATCAACTGCTGTGCCAGTTCCGGCTCGACACCGACAAGCATCGCAGTGAAAACAACGTGTTGATGATCGGTGATTTGCGCTGCTCGCCGGACACGTTGGCCAATGTTTCATTGACCCGACAGGAGGCCGGTTGAATGGTCAGTATCAAAAATACCGTGCTGCATCGGTTAGCCTTCGGGCCGAGTCTATGTCTGCTGGCGCTATTGGCAACATCCAACGCCGAAGGCGCAACCCAGGAAATCCGGGCGTTGTTCGTGCCTGATTCGGCCAATCCACTACGCAACGAATTTATCAATCAAACACCATCCACTGGGTACTGCGAGCACTACCCCGCTATCTGCCGTAACAGTGACACTTTCAGCATACGTCTGTTGACTCGAGTTGAGTCGAACAAGCCTATTCAAGCCAATGCTGACGCACGCGACAGTGCAATGTTCAAGGTACCGGGGGAGTGGCGACCTTTTACCGTCACCAACGCCGATACCGGGGAGTACAAAACCGTGGAAGTGCGCATTGCCGGTGTCGGTTCCAACTATGTATTGAGCGATACCGTGACCAATCTGACCGGCGCGGCCAGCAATGTTGAGGGACACGATAAGTTATGGAATAGTTTTGGCTGGGTCTATGCGGCTCCTCCCTGTACCACCACCGGGGTGGGATTTTATGGGTCCAAAACTTACGCTTTTTTCTGGAAGACTCCAAACCAACAGTCCTGCGTAAAAGTCGCCAAATTTCCAATTCCCGCCATGACGTATGGCTACCTTGATTTTGCCTACGAACTGCGCACGCCCAATCCGCTGGAAATGTCTTCGGGTAATTACATCGGGAGCTTGAGTTATCGACTTGGCCCTGGGGGGGACTTTGACTTTGGTGATGTCATGATTCCAGACGATCCTGAGCTGACCTTGAATTTCAATCTGGAAGTACAGCACACCCTGAAAGTCGACATCCCGCCCGGCGGCGAGAAAATCCGTCTGGTGCCCGCCGGAGGCTGGCAGAGCTGGCTGCAGGCCGGACGGCGGCCGGTGAATCTGTTCCGCGATCAGACCTTCAACATCTCGGCATCGTCACGTTTCAAGATGCAGATAATCGCCTGCGGCCCCGGAATCAATGGCGAGTGTGGGTTGCGGGACAGTAAAGATAACCGTCGCGTCGAGCTGCACATCAGCGTCAGCATGCCCAACGGCATAACCGATCTTGCCGGTCAGCCCGTGAAACGCGCGCGATTGAAATCGGGCAATGCAAATGCCCTGTATTTCAAGCCGGGCTTCTATGTAGATCGAGCTCCGGGAACCCTGCATTTCGAGGTGCCGCCACATTCGATGGCAAACATGCTGCAGCCCGGCGTGAGCGACAGCTATTCCGGCGCTGTCGTGGTGGTCTGGGATTCGGATATCTGATGGACCTTATAGCGACGACTCGAGTCGGCATCGTGTTCAAAGACCAAGGAATCAAGGTGATGAAACGTCTGTTGTTATTAATGCTTTTGAGCGGGCTGCCTTTAGCCCTGCAGGCCGGCCCGCAGATCAATGTCGGCACGGTCTATGACTACCTCGACGGTGACAAGAGCACCTACCTGAAACGAGTGTTCAACAGCGGCGACAGCACCGCATTCGTCAAGGTCAATATCCTCGAAATCCTCTACGACGCTGACGGTACCTCGCGGGAAATCGAAGTCAAAAGCCAGGCCGACATGAGCAGTCGTGAGGGCCTGATGGCCAGTCCCGCACGGCTGATCGTGCCGGCCAAAGGCATGCAGGGCACGCGTCTGTTGATGATGGGCGAGCGCGACCGGGAGCGTTACTTCCGCGTGCGGTTCATCCCGGTGGTTCCGGAAAAGGAGGACGAATTCGCCGTGTCCGCCGAGGAGCGTGAGCAATACCAGAACACCTTGTCGGCCGGGGTCAACGTCATGACCGGTTTCGGTACGGTGTTCTTTGTGCGCCCGAAAGACAGCCGTTTCGACAGCGTGATCGAAGACACCGCGACGATTTATCGGGTGCGCAATAACGGCAACACCGTGGTCATGATCGACGAGTTTCGCAATTGCGCGCTGAAGGACGAAACCGCCTGCGAGCCGACCACCAAACACCACATCCGCGCGGGCAAAAGCTTCGAGTTCGACAAGAAACCGGGACGCGAATACCGCTTCAATCTGGTGGAAGGCAACAGCAAGAAGTCCCAGCGCGTGGTCGGCCTCTCTTCAGGGGATCAACCGAGATGATCAGGCAATCGTTGATGACCCTGTGCGCGGGCATTCTGACGCTGCTCGGCACGGCGTCGTTCGCGGCACGCGAGGAGTACCGGTTCGAGGTGTCGGTGGATATTCCGGCGCTGGGTTTTTATGTAATACCGGCCGAGACGGACTGGATTCATCGTGCGCAGATTCTGCCTTGGAATGTCAGCACCAAACGCCTCGGCGGATTGCGCAAACACTTCGACGTCAGGCACGACACCAGTGCCATCGAGGCCCGGCTGGAGAGCGAAGCGTATCTGTCCAATGGCCGCGACGAGCAGAACATTTATCTGCGCGTCAGCTTCGCCGATACCGTGCTGACTCACGAGACGCCGCCGCGTCAGGTGGTCTCGGCGGAGCAGGCCAGGGCCGGTGGGCGTTACGTGCTGGAGATCCAGCCGATCACGCCCGCCGGCGGCTACAAGCCGGGGAGTTACTACGGCAACGTGCACCTGATCTTTAACGCGGCGGCGCCCTGAAGTTGCCCGGCCTGCCCGATGTGCAACGGGCAGGCCGTCACGCCGTTGTCAAAGCCCGGCGCGAGCCAGTGCTTCACGGGTCAGGCGCCGCGCCAGTTCCTTTTCGTCATCCGCAAGGTCGATCAGCAACCGGTCGAACAGCGTGTCGCTGATCGGCTGGTCATTGAATACCACGGTGGCCGGCACCGGCAGCTCGTTCATCAACGTCTTGAGCTGTTCGCGCAGGGCCGCGCGTTCCTCGGCCACCGCCGATTGCGTCCACTGGCGCTGGACCTCGCGCAGCGACTCCAGGGCTTCGTAGCGGCGCTGGAACAGGCGCTTGTTGCTTTCCAGGCGCACGGGATAGCGCTCGCTCAGGTACTCTTTCCAGAAGTCGAGTTCGAGCATCTGGTTGACCAGACCATCGCCTTCGCCCAGCGCCAGTACCGTGTCGTACGCCTGATCGATCATCGCGTCGGTGACACCGGATACCGGACGGTAGAGCATGTCTTCGGACTGCCAGGGCAAGCCGAGACGCTTGGCCAGACCGGTCTGGTAGGCCAGATAGACTTCCACCTCGTCGGGGTTGCCGCCACGGCTGGCGACATCGGCCCGGGCGATTTCGTTGACCTGTTCCAGCCGCGCTGCGCCTTTGCCCAGCGTCACCAGTTTGCGTTCCAGCTCCTTCGGTTCGACCGAATAGGCATGGGCCTCATAGGCGAGCACATTCACGCCCATGTGATTGAACAATTGCGCACCGGCATCCGCGCAATCCACCGGTGCCACCACCATGGTGAACAGTTTTTCACGCAAGCGGCTGTCGACGTGTACGGCGTCGAGCATGCGCCAGACGCGTTGCATCAACTGCTCGCGCGCCGTTCCGCCAGCACGGAAATCGGCAAACTCACGCACATTGAGTAACGTCGCCATGAACGGTTGGGCCAAGGGATCTTCCACCAGCTCCGTCCACGGCGTTTCGCGGTCGACACCCCAACCCGGCACATCGGCCCAATAGTCGGCGCCAAAATTGGAGATGATCGAGGTGGCCGGGTTGGTGGCCGGCATGATCGGTTCCGGTGGCAGTGCCATCGAACGGCGACTGTCCTGGTAGCGCAACTGGTTGAGGTCCGACAGCGCGGCGACGTCCAGACGTGTGCGCGCCACCAGCCATTGCGCTTCTGAACCGGCGGGTACGTCGGGGATCACGGTCAGCGGGTTGCCGCGCAGATCGAGCAGCAAACCGCGTGGCCGTGGCTTGGCCAGAATGCCGTCCGGCCAGGTGGTCAGCGCGGTGTTCTTCAGCGCCACCACCTTCAGGCGCGGCATGCGCGACAGATCAGGCGACAGCCCCAGCGGGTTGTCATCCATTCTCAGCACTTCGAGGTAGGTCAGGTTGCTCAGCCGTTCGACGGCGGCGCGATCCAGCTCAATATGGTTGTTGTTCAGACGCAGGCGTTCGAGGCGGCGCATCGTGGTCCCGATGCGGTCCGGCAAGCGCGTCAGTTCGCAATATTTGGCACTCAGCTCGACCACGTTCGGGAAGTCTTTGAGCAAGCCATTGGTGTCGGGGGAGAATCGCGTGTTGTCGAGTTTGAGCACCGTGACCCTGTCGAGAAACTTCTTCAGCGGCGGACGTTTCGCCCACCAGATCTCCAGATCCGTGGAGAGCAGTTCCCGCGACAGGTCCAGCGCATAGGCGGTCGGATCGGCGCGGTTACCCAGGTGCTCGTCCTTGCGTTCGAAACAGTCCAGCAGCCTTTCGAAAATATGCAGCCCGCCACCGTCGCGGAACGAATAGCTGCCCGGCCCCCAGGTATCCGGCTGCTGATAGCGCCAGCGATTGACAATGACCCGCAGCTCATCGAGGTCGTTTTCATGTGCCTCGATGGCCTTGAGCGGCTCGCCGCGTTCGGTCAGGGCACTGGCAAAGGCATCGACCTCGCCCGGGCTGAAATGCGGATGCAGGTCCTGGATGCGTTGTTCCAGAGTGACGGCGTTGCGGCTCAGCGCCGGGCCGCGCAGCAGAAGCATAGTAGTGAATTCAGCGACCCGGCGGATCGGCGAACTGGCGAGTATTGTGCGCCGCTCGCTGGGGGGCTGGGTTTTGGCGATGAGCCACTGCCTGAACGGTTCGACTTCGTCGGTTCGGTAGCCCAGGACGCTGTGGCCATCGTGATTGATCGCCTGCAGGATTGCCTCGTACAGGCCAGTGGCAGGGTGGAGCGGCAGATCCGCGCCATCGCGCACCTGATAGCGATCGGCGGCGACCCGCACCAGCACCCGGACCCGTTCGGCGACCGCTGCACCGGCCTCGCAACGCAACTCGCCGTCGAACGTGCCTTCTCGGATTTCAATCCGCAGCGCCCCGAAGGTATTGCTGTAGTGCCGCAGCGCCCCGAGGATCAGCCGTTCGCTGTCGATGTTGATCAGAGCTGGCTGCAACAAACTCTGGGCAGCGCGCACGGACTGCAATTCAAACTGCACCTCGCGGGCGGTCGTGCGCAAACGCAAAGGCAGACGGCGTTGCGTCATGGCTTGCTGCTGTTCCATCGGTCTGGCCTGGGAGATCACCCGTTCGGCAAGGACCGGTGTCAACTGTGGACAATCCACCAACACCTGGCTGACCGCCGGCGAGAGAGGCGCGGCGAGCTGCGCCGGGCGCGTCGGACCGAGACGCTCCAGCGTGTCGCTGAGCAACGGCGGTGGCGGAGTGTTATCCACATGCATGCGGCGCAGCACGTCCTCGTCGGTACCGGTCAGCAGGCGCATGTGTTCCAGTTGCGCGTCGCTGAAGCCATCGGTGCGGTGACCGATGCGTCGCATCAGTGTTGGCCCGTCCCACAGACGCGGGTTTTCCGTTTCACAGACCCAGGCCCCGTCGGCGTTGTGCGCAAGCGTCGGCGCGTAGGCCCGGGGACGTCGCGGATGGCGCAGACGGTGCTCCCCGGAAACCGGGTCTTTGGTCACCTCGAACAGGTGTTGATCCAGGCGCAGCAGTTGTTTGTCCCCCAGCGTATGAACGCCGTGCGCATCGGGCCGGGCCGGGCTTGGCAACGTCTGTTCCGGCAGGCGATAGGGCGCAAGATCGGGGTGCCACAGACGGGTCTGGCCATCGGCCAACTGCACCGGCTTCAGGCCTTCGACAAACGACGACAGCTTGACCCGTGCGACACGTCCCAGGCTGGCGCCGGCGGCGAAGGCGCCGAGCTGGACGATGCTTTGCAGCACGCCGAGGGCTTGCTCACCCGCTTCGGCCAAGTGCCCTTCGGCCATGTCGACGATGCCTTCAAAGACACCGTCCAGCAGTTGATACGTGGTGTAGGCCAGCATCAATTCGCCGAGCCCCGGCACCAGCGGGGTCACCACCAGCAGCGCCACGTTGAAGATGTCCGAGAGAATTTTTCCCAGGTTATCCCACCAGGCCCAGCGGGCCATGCGGTCGGCATATTCGGTGGAAATGGCGATTTCCCGGGCGTCATTGAAGATCTTGTTGAGCTTCTGCTGATAGAAGTAAGCCCAGAGACTGCCGGTGTAGCGGGTATCGCGGTCGTCCTGGATTTTTGTCAGGCGAAAGCGCAGGTCGGGGTGATCCACAGGCGTTTCACGCCAACCGGGCAGGTCGGTTCCCGGCGGCACGGCATGCCATTTCACGCTGCTCAGGCGGGCGTTCAAGCCTGCAAAAAAATGCCCGCGCTGCTGATGGTTGACGAACTGGCTGAAAAACCGCTGATAGCTGCCGGCAGCGTCGCGGTCGCGCAGTTGCCGCGTCAGTTCCGCCATGAACTCCAGCGCCGAGGGGTATTGTCTGAGCGGGTGCTCCGGGTCATGGGGCACATAGGCAATCACCGGAACCGGGGCATTGGCGGAGTCCACATCAGGGGCGATGAGGGTGATACCGGTCAGCGCCGTATCCATCATGGCGAGGTTGTAATAGTTGATGGCACGCCCGCGCCAGCGCAGGTCGCGCCGATCATCGAGCATGCCCTGGATGACCTCGTAGGCGTCGCGGTCGATGTCCTTTTTCGCCAGGGCCAGTTGGGCACAGACGCTCAAGGTACTTTTCTGACTGAAGATGACCCTGTACTGCAAAACCTGGCGGGCGACACGGTTGTCCGAGCGCAGAAACTCATTCAGATGCTGCTCGTAGCGGGCGCCGATATTCAGCTCGCGGCACAGTGACTTGAACTGCTCGATACTCAGTTGGTGCTTGAGCGGTCTGACCGTGAAGTGGCCGTTGGCATCGGGGCGGGTGATGAATTCGGAGTCCGGGCTGAAGGCCTCGTCCCGAGCAAAGTTATGCAATGCAGCGTCGAGCAGCGAGACGGTTCGGCTGGTGGTTGCACCGGCAAAGTCATGGGCCCACCACGCGCCGTTGACGGGTGCGTACAGGCGCAGCCAGGTGTTCTCGACATCGTCTTCGACACCGAAGCGCTGTTGCAGCGCCTGCTGTAATAACGGTTTGGCGAAGGCGTAGACGTCTTGCAGGCTGCTCAAGGCCCTGTCCACTTGGTTTTGCGCCTTCCAGGCGTTTTGCATCTGCTGTTGCAGACGCAGGTGTTCGGCGTCTGATACCTGTTGATACCAGGCCGGCAGCTTCAGTCGGTGCAGCTGCAATTCATTGACCCGCGTCGCTGAGCTTGCGCGCAGCCAGGCCGGGATGGCTTTTTCGATCGTCTGATAATGAATACTGACATCCGGTGAGACGAGGTTCGCCGTGCGCGGCGGTTGCCCCTGCGGGGAAAGGGTGGGCATTGCTGGATCGTCCTTGATCAAAAATGGAGCGATCAGCCTAGGCAAGGACAACGGGTGAAAAAAGCGCAATTACCCGGTGGAAAACGCCGGGGTTGCGCGCGGAACCTTCGAAAAACACGGAGTGAAAAATACACAGTTACCACCCCGTCACCGGGCTTTCGTGGCTTAGCGGGCGGCGGTGACCTCCGGTGCCTGGCACATTGTATGCGTGCCCGGTTGCAGGTACGGCGAGAGGATCGGCGCCATGCCCTTGAGCACCTGCACCGGCAGCGCCGAGGTGAACTTGAAGTTCTCCGCCGAGCGCCCGGGGACGAACGCGGTGAGCGTGCCGAAGTGGTTGTTGCCGATGTAGAACACGAAGGTCGCGGTACGGTTGATCGACTTCGAACTGAGGATCCGCCCGCCAGAGCCGATGGCTTCGATGCGGTTGTCGCCGGTGCCGGTCTTGCCGCCCATCACCAGCGGGGTACCGTCGGCGGTTTTGAAACTGCCGGAAACCCGTTTCGCCGTACCCGAGTCCACCACTTGCGAAAGGGCCTCGCGCATCGCCGTGGCGACCTCCGATGGCATCACCCGTTTGCCCACATGTGGGTCGTTGGTCAGGCGCGTTTCATAGGGTGTACCCGCGGCAAAGTGCAGGCTGTCGATGCGCAGCGTGGGCATGCGCACGCCATCGTTGAGGATGGTGCCGATCAGCTCCGCCAGCGCGGCAGGGCGATCGCCGGAGCTGCCGATGGCGGTGGCCAGCGACGGCACCAGATGGTCGAACGGATAGCCGACTTTCTGCCAGCGCTGGTGGATTTCCAGGAACGCTTCGATCTCGAGCATGGTGCGGATGCGGCTGTCACGAGCGCCCTTGTGCTTGCTCTTGAACAGCCAGCTATAGACCTCCTGACGCTCGAACTGGCTGGCCTTGACCACCTGGCTGAAAGTGGCGTCCGGGTTGTGCAGCAGGTAGCCCATCAACCACAGGTCCAGCGGGTGGACCTTGGCGATGAAGCCCTGGTCGGGCAGATCGTAGGTGCCCGGGCCGTAGGCGTCATACAACCGGATCAAGCGATCGTCGGTGAGTTTCTCGGTGAGCTTGGCGCCTTTGAGGTGGGCACGCACGAAGCTGTTGAAGTCTTCCTGACTGGCATTGGGCAGCAGGTAGCGGTGTACAGCGGCCATGCGGATCGGCGTGGGGCGCATGCTGTCGAGGAAAGTGTCGAGGCGCGCCTGGGTGTCCTTGTTCTTGTATTTCTTCCAGAACTTGAGCAGGAACGAAGTGCCTTCGCGGTCAGCAAAACTGGCCAGGTATTCCTGACGCCGAGGGTCGCGGTCGTCCTTGAGCAATTCGGCGCTGCTGTTGGGGCCGGAGTAGGTGACGTAGCGCACCACATCGCGCATCAGCCGAATGAACGGCAGGTTGATCGACTCGCGCAGGGCATCGCGCAGGGTCGGCATGCGGCCGTTGTCTTCCTTGCGAAAGTTGTGGAACACGTGCAGGCCGCCACCGGTGAAAAACGCCTCGCCGGGGCTGGCCGAATATTTACGGTCGAGCGCGGCGCCGAGCATTTTCGACAGATCGTGGTCTTTGTTCTGGATCAGGTAGTCGATCACCCACTGGCTGAGACGGTCCTGATCCGGCACTTCGACTTTCTTCAATTCCGGCACGCTCATGGCGCCGTACTTGTCGTGCAGTTCGGAGATGATCTGCAGGTAAGTGGTGAGCACGCGCATCTTCGCCGTCGAGCCGAGCTCCAGTTTGCTGCCCTCGTTGATGTCGAACGGCTGGTCGGTGCTGTCGGTCTGCACGCGCACCCGCGAGCCGTCCGGGGTCAGTTCGAACAGGGTGAAGCTGTAGCGCACCTGGGTGGTGCTGGTCGGGGTGAGCAGGCGTTCGCCGATCAGGCCGATCTGCCCGGCAAACGCGGGATCGGCGAGTTTTTTCAGGTACTCGGTGGCCTGGGTTTGCAAGTCGCCCTGCAAGGTGCTGGTGGCTGAGAGGTCGAGGCGATCGAGGTCGTACAGCGGACGGTTGAGCATACTCGCCAGACGGCTGCGGGCGACGCTGATGCCTTTGTTGGTTTCGATCGGCTGAAGGGTCGGCTGGGTCTGCCAGTCGCGGTAGGTGACCTTGCTCGCCAGCGCGGCATCGGCCAGGGCGCTGTCGATCACGCCGTTCTGTTTGAGCAGGCGCAAGTGGCTGTCGGTGAGGTCGGCAAGTTCTTCGCGGCCTTTGGTCAGGTAATGCGAAGGGCGGCGCTGGGCGATCATCAGCGAGAGCATTTCGCGCAGGGCCAAGCCTTTGTCGGCCATGGTTTTCGGATCGGTGGCCGGGCTGTTGAGCTGTTCGTTGGCCTGGTTGAAATCGCTGCCGTACCAGACCCGCAAACCTTCGGCCATGCCGTGTACTTCACCGTGCCCCGGCACAGCGGAAAGCGGCACGCTGTTGAGGTAGTCGCGGATGATGTTCTGGCGCGCGCCGAGGGTTTCCGGGCCGGGCTGGTAGGCGCGCACGCTGGCGGACAACATCTGGCGGATCTTCTCGGCGCCCGACACCGTCAGGCCATCAGGCGAATGCCGGTACTTCTCCAGTTGCGTTGCCAGGGTGCTGCCGCCCGCCGATTGCCCCGGCAGATGGAGCAACTTGGCCACTTGCGACCAGGCGGCCATACCGAAACGCGGCCAGTCCACGGCCGGGTTGGCCAGCGGTTGTTTGGGGTCGAGCAGAAAACGGTTTTCGATGAACAGCAGACTGCTGACCACTACCGGCGGAATCGCCGCGAAACTCGAATACAGCTGTTGTGGATACTTGTACTGATACAGCGGCGCGGCGCGGCAGTCGGTGATCGACAACCCGGCCTGGATCTTTTCTGAATAAGGCACGAACAGGCCTTTGTCGGTGTAGCTGAGCAGCGCCGGGGAAAAACGCGTCTGCTCGGTGATCACGTAGTCGCGCTTGAGCAGGCGCGGCAGGAATTCATCGAGGGAGCTGTAGCCCAGACGCAAATCGAACGGCCCGTTGCCCGGATAGCGGATCGCTTCGCTGGGGCCGGGTTCCAACTGATATTTGAGCGAGGCGGCGTACTGGCTCAGCTCCCGGGACTGGAAACGCGAGGTGCGCATCTCCTTGCTCGCGGCCAGACCCACCACGATGGCAATAATCAGCAGCAATAACCAAAACGCCTTCCAGCCATGCCGGTTGCGGCGTTTTTGGGGGGGGACAGGCGCTTCATCCACACGTTCAGTCGGAACCACGGCTTTACTCGAATCGGTTTGCCACAAAGCGCCCATAGTCGATTGATCCATTCACGCAGATTGATCGGACTTGACTGAAGCTTAGACGGTGGTTGGTGATGGGGAAAAAAAAGTGCGGGGTTTGAGTGGGTTGGTTTCTGAAGAAAACTGCACCTGTGGCGAGGGAGCTTGCTCCCGCTGGGTTGCGTAGCAGCCCCAATCCCTCTGATCGCGATCTTTCTGAAACACCGCGTGCGCGAGTATTACGACGGCTTCGCCGCCGAGCGGGAGCAAGCTCCCTCGCCACAGGGGGAGTAGGTGCTTTAGAGCCAGCAGGCATCCCAGAGTGGGTAGTCGCCAATCCGCTCCACCAGTCCGGCCCGTAGCGGATTGGCGATGATGTAACGGGCGAAGGGTTTCAAGTCTTCGCCATCACGGATGGCGCGGTCGTGATAGCCGGTTTGCCAGAACGCGCCTTTTCGGTTCAGGGCGCGATTAATCGACAAAGTGCTGCGGGATTTCACCGCTTGCATCAGACGTTCAATATGCATTTCTTCCAGCTGGACCAACCAATGGAAGTGGTCAGGCATCACCACCCAGGCTATCGAATCGACCCATCGCTGGTCATGAGCTCGCCGGAGTTCCGCTACCAATAAACGACCCACCTGCCAATCGCTGAATATCCTGCGGCGCTGATACACCACTGCAGTTATCAGATAGGCACGTCCCGATTCCGAATAGCGCCCTCGGCGTAGCCTGTGTGAATGTAGATGTTTACGCATTCCGTTGCGTCCTTCGCGAGTTCAATCCTTATTCACGCTAGTCGCAGCATTCAAGAATTGGGTCTGCGATGACTGTACGAAATTTCCGAAAATTTCCAGGTGTCGCCTCCTCTGTGGCGAGGGAGCTTGCTCCCGCTCGGCTGCGAAGCAGCCGTAAAACCTGTGCACACGGTGTTTCAGGCAGATCGCGATTGCAGGGATCAGGGCTGCTGCGCAACCCAGCGGGAGCAAGCTCCCTCGCCACAGGGAATTTGACAGTCAAATTGATCGAAACCGCTGTGCTAGAGCCATCACCCACGCGATACCACCATCGCAGGTACATGACGGTGCACCCATGCTGTGCAATACTCGGCGGCCTTTTTGGTGGCGACTATTCCTACGTAAAGCAGTTAATGCCTCTCCGTAAACCGGCTTTCTGCCGAGAGTTCCCGCTGAATGTTGTGGTTTATAGAGTGAAAAGCCCTGTCACAAGCTTTTTATACTGCACGCCCCGCTGATCTTGCAGGTCGGGACCTGCAAGGCGCGTTTGCCCACGAGGCAGGCGCGGTTTCGGCAAGCCAGGGCCTATCGGTCGACGCTTCGCCACTCGGTGGTCATATCCAATAACAAGACGAGGTTGTATCCCTATGCCAGTCGGCAATCACCTGCCCCATGGCGAGACCGCTCACGGCGGCCCGCTCAAACGCGAACTCGGTGAACGGCATATCCGCCTGATGGCGCTCGGCGCCTGTATCGGTGTCGGCCTGTTCCTGGGTTCGGCCAAGGCCATTGAAATGGCCGGTCCGGCGATCATGCTGTCGTACATTCTCGGTGGCCTGGCGATCCTGGTGATCATGCGCGCCCTCGGTGAAATGGCCGTGCACAATCCGGTGGCCGGCTCGTTCAGCCGCTATGCCCAGGATTATCTCGGTCCGTTGGCGGGTTTTCTCACCGGCTGGAACTACTGGTTCCTGTGGCTGGTGACCTGCGTCGCGGAAATCACCGCCGTCGCCGTGTACATGGGCATCTGGTTCCCCGATGTACCGCGCTGGATCTGGGCCCTCGCGGCGCTGATCAGCATGGGCTCGATCAACCTGATCGCGGTAAAGGCCTTCGGTGAATTCGAGTTCTGGTTTGCCCTGATCAAGATCGTCACCATCATCGCCATGGTCATCGGCGGCGTCGGCATCATTGCCTTCGGTTTCGGCAACGACGGCGTGGCGCTGGGGATTTCCAACCTGTGGGCCCACGGCGGCTTCATGCCCAACGGCGTGACCGGTGTGCTGATGTCCCTGCAAATGGTCATGTTCGCCTACCTCGGTGTCGAGATGATCGGCCTGACCGCTGGTGAAGCGCGCAACCCGCAGAAAACCATCCCGAATGCGATCGGCTCGGTGTTCTGGCGGATTCTGCTGTTCTACGTCGGCGCGCTGTTCGTGATTCTGTCGATCTATCCGTGGAACGAAATCGGCACTCAGGGCAGTCCGTTCGTGATGACCTTCGAGCGTCTGGGCATCAAGACCGCCGCCGGCATCATCAACTTCGTGGTGATCACTGCGGCGCTGTCGTCGTGCAATGGCGGCATTTTCAGCACCGGGCGCATGCTCTACAGCCTGGCGCAGAACGGCCAGGCTCCGGCCGGTTTCGCCAAGACCTCCAACGGCGTGCCACGCCGCGCGTTGCTGCTGTCGATTTTCGCGCTGCTGATCGGCGTGCTGCTCAACTACCTGGTGCCGGAGAAAGTCTTCGTCTGGGTGACGTCGATCGCTACCTTCGGCGCGATCTGGACCTGGGTGATGATCCTGCTGGCGCAACTGAAATTCCGCAAAGGCCTGAGCGCCAGCGAACGTGCCGGGCTGAAATACAAGATGTGGTTGTACCCGGTCAGTTCGTACTGCGCGCTGGCGTTCCTGGTGCTGGTGGTCGGCCTGATGGCGTACTTCCCGGACACTCGCGTGGCGTTGTATGTGGGGCCGGTGTTCCTGGTGCTGCTGACGGTGTTGTTCTACGTGTTCAAGTTGCAGCCGACCGGTGAAACGCAGGGCGCGGTGCGTTCGGTTTCGTAAGCGGTAACGCTCGATAGTAAAAGCAAAAGATCGCAGCCTGCGGCAGCTCCTACACGGGATATTTATTCACCCTGCAGGAGCTGCCGCAGGCTGCGATCTTTTGACGTTTTACCGCTGGTCTGAAAGAACGATCCAACTCACCTGAAAACGCTCACATTTCTATCAGATTCACATTCCGCGCAGCATTGAACCGAGGCGCGAACATGAGGACGAGCGCTTTTCTCGAACGAGAACTCAGTCAGCGTCAGGTCGCGCTGTTCTACCTGCTTGCCACCTTGTTGTACGTCCTGCCCCTGATCCTCGCCGACTTCCCTTACATCGACGACAACTGGCGCACGCTGGCCGCCGGTAATGCCTGGGCCGGGCAGGGGCGGTTGTTTGCCGACTGGTTTTATCAGGCGCTGACCTTCACCGATGCTGCACCGACCATCTTCCCCTTGCCGCTGTTGCTCGCCTCGGTTGCGATGAGCCTGGCGCTGACCCGCCTGACGTTTCACTACTTCACTGAACCGACGCTGGCCTCTTGTCTCGTTGCGTTGCCGCTCTGGTACAACCCGTTCCTGTTGCAGAACCTGTCCTACCAATACGACGGCCCGATCATGGCCCTGAGCATGGTCGCGGTGATCTGCGCCATCACGTTCGAAGGTGCATCGCGGGTGCAGCGCTGGCTGGTGCCGGCGGCGTTGCTGGGATTGGCGATCGGGCTGTATCAGATCAGCTTCAATGTGTTTCTCGGTCTGTGTTGTGTCGAGTTGATCAGGGCTGTTCAGCGGCAAACGCCGTGGCCGGAGATCCTGCGGATGGTGGGCTGGAAGCTCGCACAGGCAGGCCTTGGGATCCTGATCTACAGCGTCACGGCTTACCCGTTCATGGAGACGTTGCGAAAAACGGATCTGTTGAATCTGGACACCAACCCGCTGTTGCAGATCGGCATCAATTTCACGCGGGTTCTGCAAAACGTCGCACTGCTGTTTCACGGCGGCTACTCGTGGGTTTTCGCGGCACTGGTGTTGGGTGCGATCGCCGGCATTGTGCGACTGGTTCAGTACCGACAGCACCGGTGGCCAACCCTGCTGCTGTGCTTGCTGACGCTGCCCGTTCTGGCATTGCTGGTGCCGGGGATCACGTTGCTATTCCGTGACTTCAATGAAGGCGCGCGGACCCTGATGGGGTTCGGCGTGTTGTTGCTGGGACTGTTCTATCTGGCGCATATTGCGTTGGCATCCGGGCACCGCCGCTTGCCCTTGCTGCTGATCATTCCGCTGCTGGCGACACTCTCGCTGTCCTTCGCCTATGGCCGGGTACTGAGCCTGCAGAAAACCTTCTCCAACAGTGCGCTGTACAGCCTGAGCCACGATATCGCCGAACATCGCGAGCTGCGTGAAGCCAAGCGGATTTATCTGTCGGTGAGCTACTCCGACCGCTGGCTGGCCAGTGCGGCCGGTTCATTCAAACGGCTACCGGTGCTGCCCTATTTGCTCAACGTCGACTACTTCATCCTCGCGGAAAGCCTGCCGTCAGCGGGCATCACCAACGTGGTCGCCGAACGCGAACGGCGCAACGCCACCCGCGTTGGCTATCAGGGTTTTCCAGCGCTGGTGGACAGCCTGTATTACCGGATTTACCTGATTGGCGATTACGGTTTCATCGTCATGAAAGAGCCGCCTCACGGCAGAAAGCTGCAGTGGTAAGGCCGACCGTCCGTCGCAATCCACTCTGTACCTGTAATTTCTGACAGTAGACCATTCAAGCGCCATGCCCTAGCTTCGAAATTCGGCCGGACGAAGCCACGGCAAGGAACGGTAATGAAAGGATCTCCCGCGCTGACAGTGATTGGAATCGCCGATGCCCTGATCCACTGGCAGATTTTTTTCGTCCTGTGCAGCGCCATCGGATTGACCCAGGCAGCCAGTAACTTCGCCGCGTTCTGCGTGGCGGCGGCGTTCTCGTTTTACGTGAATATGCTCTACACCTTCGACAGCAAGACGCCGGTATTCGGCTATTTGCTGTTTATCGGGCTGATGGGCGGAGCCAGTTTCGGCATCGGTGCGATTGCCGATGCGCGTGACTGGAGTGGTCTGCTGACGGTCACGGTGTTTACCGCGCTGAACCTGACGTTGGCTTACGGCTTTTTCCGCTTGGTGCTGTTTCGCCAGCAACGGAGCTGAGGTGCCAGTCTGCCGATCAGACTGGCACATCGATCATCATGCTGCGGCTATCTCCTGCGGCTCAAAACTGTCCGCCCGCGCCATCTGCCACATCCGCGAATAGAACTCGCCATTCACTTCCCCGGTGAGCAATTCCCCCGGTTTCAGAAACACATGCAGCTGCGAGAACAGTTTGATTTCGGTCGCCGACATGCGGCGTACCAGGTGCTTGGCCGACAGTTGTGATGGATGCTCAAGACCGGCCGCCGCCAACATTTCCGCCAGTGCCTTGAGCGTGTTGCGGTGGAAGTTGTAGACGCGCTGGGCCTTGTCCGGGACGACGAGGGCGCGTTGGCGCAGGGCGTCTTGCGTCGCGACGCCGGTCGGGCATTTGTTGGTGTGGCAGCTTTGCGACTGGATGCAGCCGATGGCGAACATGAAGCCGCGCGCGGAGTTGGCCCAGTCGGCGCCGATGGCCAGCACGCTGGCGATGTCGAAGGCGCTGACGATCTTGCCGCTGGCGCCGAGTTTGATCTTGTCGCGCAGGTTCAGGCCGACCAGGGTGTTGTGCACGAACAGCAGGCCTTCGCGCATCGGCACGCCGATGTGGTCGGTGAATTCCACGGGCGCGGCTCCAGTGCCGCCTTCCTTGCCATCGACCACGATGAAGTCCGGCAGGATGCCGGTTTCCAGCATGGCCTTGGCGATGCCCATGAACTCCCACGGATGCCCGAGGCAGAACTTGAAACCCACCGGTTTACCGCCGGACAGTTCACGCAGTTGCTGGATGAAATGCATCATTTCGATCGGCGTGGAAAACGCGCTGTGGCGTGACGGCGAGATGCAGTCTTCGCCCATCATGATGCCGCGGGTGTCGGCGATTTCCTGGGTGACTTTGTGCTTGGGCAGGATCCCGCCGTGGCCGGGTTTGGCGCCCTGGCTCATCTTGATTTCGATCATCCGCACCTGCGGATTCTGCGCCTGGGTGGCGAAGCGTTCCGGGTCGAAACGGCCATCGCTGGTGCGGCAACCAAAGTAGCCGCTGCCCAGTTCCCAGGTCAGGTCGCCGCCGTGTTCGCGGTGATACGGGCTGATGCTGCCTTCGCCGGTGTCGTGG
The DNA here is from genome assembly GCF_044753325.1 of Pseudomonas sp. NPDC088414. Classification (NCBI taxonomy): domain Bacteria; kingdom Pseudomonadati; phylum Pseudomonadota; class Gammaproteobacteria; order Pseudomonadales; family Pseudomonadaceae; genus Pseudomonas; species Pseudomonas sp. NPDC088414. The sequence goes on from NZ_JBIVMY010000007.1 coordinate 61,668, forward strand.
GCGAAGTTGCCGAGCTTGGCACCCTGGTTCAATGCGCGGATGGCGTTGGCGCTGAGCGAGCCGAAACTCATCGCGGAAATGTTGAACACCGAGGCCGAATACGGCTGCGTGCACTGCGGGCCGCCGACGGTGACGCGAAAACTGTTCGGGTCGCTCAACGGCGCCGGGCGCATCGAGTGGCCGATGAATTCGAAGCCGGACTGATACACGTCGATCAGCGTGCCGAAGGGTTTGTCGGCGGTTTCGTTCTTCGCCCGTGAATACACCAGCGAGCGCTGGGCACGGGAGAAGGGCAGGGCGTCGCTGTCGGATTCCAGCAGGTACTGGCGGATCTCCGGGCGGATGCCTTCGACCAGATAACGGATGTTGCCCAGGATCGGGTAGTTGCGGCGTACCGCGTGCGGGCTTTGCAGCAGGTCGAACAGACCGAGCAGGCTCAACACGCCGGTGACGGCGGTGATCGGCCACAGCCAGTCGTGTTCGAGAAAGGGCAGGCTGGCGAGGGTGAAAATCACGCAGACGGCAAAGAAGGCGTAGCGGCTCAGGAGTGACAGGCTCATACGGTTTCCTTGGGTTCGGACTCAATGGTTGCCCATGGCGCGCAGACTGGCTTGCTCTTGTGGCGAGGGAGCTTGCTCCCGCTGGGTTGCGCAGCAGCCCCAAACCCGGCCATCACGGTCTGTCTGCTGCATCGCGTGTCCAGATTTTGCGACTGCTGCGCAGTCGAGCGGGAGCAAGCTCCCTCGCCACAGGGGATTCCAAGCTTCAGAGATCTCCTGCGTACCAAGGCTTTTTCAGGCGTTCTGCGCCTGGAGAAAAATCGAAAACAGCTCCGACTGGGATTTGATCCCCAGCTTGCTGTACATGTGTTTCTTATGGACTTTCACGGTTTCGACGGAGATTTCCAGCTTACGGGCGATTTCTTTACTGGAGCAACCGCTGAGCATCAACCGCCCGACATCCAGCTCCCGGGCGGTCAGTTGCGCGCCTTTGAGTTGTTGCACCGACGCTTCCAGTTGCACCCGCCAGTCCGCCGGTGCAGGCGCGGCAGCGAGGGCCACGGTCTGGTTGATCTCGTACGGCAGGCGCTGGCGCAACAGGCCCAGCACCCACGGCTGGATCAAAGACAGCAAAGCGATCTGTTCGCCAGTGAAACGTTCTTCACTGCCCAGCGACAGGCACAAGGTGCGCTCACCTTCGAGCTGACAATTGAACTGGATTTCGTCAGCGACCACATTCAGACGAAAGTATCGCTGGTAATACTCGGTCAGCTCGAAATGCTCCGGCGCCACCTCCGACAGGCGGTACAACCCGGTGCGCGACTGCTCGCGGCAGGCGATGTAGAACGGGTCGAGCAGGTACAACCCGCGCAGATAATCCTGAAACAGCGGGTCGGGACTGCCGTCTTCGCCGGGGCATTCGGCGAATACCTGCGGGTGCTGGTCGGCACTGAACAGCAGCGCCACCCAGCTATCGAATGCCACGTACTGGTCAAGCAGACGCACCAGTTGCGCCCAGAAATTCGGCTTGTCGAGCGCGTCGATCAGTTGCCCGACGGCGCGGTGCCAGGTGATGTCATCAAACGAAACGGACATGGACTACCCCTATCGGGTTACCCCGGCCGCGTGATTCCCTGGCCGGTTGCTTGCTGCGCATACTGGCCCACAGACAGCCACCGGGCAATCTTTCAGCGCCCGGCCATGACCACAAGGACTCGCGATGAAAGTCGAACTCGCCCAACTGGCGGGCCGTGACAAAGACACGGCGTATAACCTCGAACGTGCCCTCGCGGCGATTGCCGCGTGCGCCGCCGACACACAACTGATCGTGTTCCCGGAAACCCACCTGATGGGCTTCCCGAGCGCCGACACCGTGGCGCAGATCGCCGAACCGCTGGATGGCCCGACCGTCAGCGCGGTGCTGGCCGCCGCCCGCGAGCGCAACATCGCCGTGGTGATCGGTATGGCCGAAAGCGACAACGGGCGCTTCTACAACACCACGCTGTTGATCACCCCAGAAGGCATCGCGCTCAAATATCGCAAGACCCACCTCTGGGCGTCGGATCGCGGCGTGTTCGAGCCCGGCGACCGCTATGCCACTTGCGAGTGGAACGGCGTACGCGTCGGCCTGCTGATCTGCTACGACATCGAGTTCCCCGAATCCGCCCGCGCCCTGGCACAACTGGGCGCCGAGTTGCTGATCGTGACCAACGGCAACATGGACCCGTACGCCCCGACCCACCGCACCGCGATCATGGCCCGGGCGCAGGAGAATCAGGCGTTTGCGTTGATGGTCAACCGCGTCGAGGCCGGGGATGACGGCTTGATGTTTGCCGGCGGCAGTGCGCTGGTCGATCCGCTGGGGACGTTGCTGTTCGAGGCAGGACGCGAAGAAGGGCAGTTCAGCGTCGAGCTGGATTTCGACCGGTTGGAGATTGCGCGCAAGGATTATCGCTATCTGGATGATCAGCGGTTGAAGCTGCCGGGGGAGGTGGTGGAGCACGCTTCTGGATTGCGTGAGTTGCTGATTCCTGCGCGCTGATCCGGGTTCTGTGTCGGTCGGGCTGACGCCTTCGCGAGCAGGCTCGCTCCCACAGGGGGAGCGGGGTCACTGTGGGAGCGAGCTTGCTCGCGAAGAGGCCAGTCCAGACAACACACCTGCTTGATCGAAAAAAAAACAAAGCCACACCCGAAACATTCGCCGAACTCGGCTCTGCCATAAATCCAATAAAATTCGGAGTAAGTCGCTCATGGCTCGTTTGCAACGCACCCTGTCATTAGGCTCGGTGGTGCTGTTCGGCATCGCCTACATGACGCCGATCATTGTCCTCGGCACCTTTGGCATCCTCGCGCAATCCACCGCCGGCATGGTCCCGGCCGCGTATCTGGCGGCACTGGTGGCGATGTTCTTCACCGCCATGAGCTACGGGCGCATGGCCGCTGCGTTCCCGGTCGCCGGTTCCGCCTACAGCTATGTGCGCAAGGCGATCAGCCCCAAGCTCGGCTTCATCGCCGGCTGGGCGGTATTGCTCGATTACCTGTTTCTGCCGATGGCCATCTGGCTGATCGGCGCGGCGTATCTGGCGTCGGCGTTCCCGTCGATCCCGCAGTGGATCTGGGTACTGGCGTTCATCGGCATCACCAGCGCGATCAACATCATCGGCCTGAAACTGGCCAACGGCATCAACGCCTTGCTGATGCTCGTGCAATTTCTGGTGCTGATCGCCTTCGTCGCGCTGTGCGTGCACTACGTGGGTGGCGATGCGCGCACGCCGCTGTGGTCGATCAAACCGTTCTTCAACGGCGACATGCAGCTGCCGCTGATCATGAGCGGCGCGGCCATCGCCTGCTACTCGTTCCTCGGTTTCGATGCGGTCAGCACGCTGACTGAAGAAACCCGCGACCCACGCCGCACCATTCCACGGGCGATCATGTTGATCACCCTGATCGGCGGGCTGATCTTCGTCGGTGTGTCGTACTTCGTGCAGATCGCCCACCCGTCGGTCCAGTTCGACAGCGTCGACTCGGCGGCCTATGAGATTGCGCGCAACATCGGCGGCGATCTGTTCGTCTCGATCTTCCTCATTGGCCTGATCGTCGGCCAGTTCGCCTCGGGGCTGTCCGCTCAGGCCAGTGGTTCGCGCCTGCTGTTTGCCATGGGCCGCGACGGCGTGTTGCCCAAGTCGTTTTTCGGCACCTTGCATGCGCGCTTCGGCACACCGGTCAACAGCATCCTGCTGTGTGCAGCGGTGGCGTTGCTGGCACTGAAACTCGACGTGACCACGTCCACTTCGTTCATCAACTTCGGCGCGTTCCTGGCGTTCAGTCTGGTCAACCTGTCGGTGATTTTTCACTACTGGATCGGTGGCGAGAAAAAAGGCCCGCGTGAGCTGGTGCTGTTTCTGGTGTTCCCGTTCATCGGGCTGGTCGCGGACTTGTGGCTGATGGTCAGCCTCGATCACCTGGCGGTGTATCTGGGCCTGAGCTGGCTGGCGATTGGCGTGGTGTATCTGGCGGTGCTCACCGGCGGCTTTCGTTGTCAGCCACCGGAGATGGATTTCCAGGAAGCCACGTAAGATCTCGGCAGCGGCTTTGCTGCGCAACGGCAAGCATGTGATGCTTGCCGTTTTTGCACCAAAGGCTTTGTCTGACATGTCGACTTTTTCCGCTCCACCTTCCGGCCTCATTCGTATTGCCGCCGCACTGTTGCTCAACCCCGAAGGCCGGACCCTGCTGGTGCGCAAGCGCGGCACCACGGCGTTCATGCAACCGGGCGGCAAGATCGAAGCGCATGAGTTGCCGGTGCACGCGCTGGCCCGTGAGCTGGAGGAAGAGCTGGGCTTGCAGATCGATCCGGCGCAGGCCGCTTTTCTCGGCCAGTTTTCGGCGCCGGCCGCCAACGAGCCGGGGTTTGTGGTGCAAGCGCAGATATTTCAGCTGACCATCGACGCCGATGTGATGCCCGCTGCCGAAATCGAGGAAGTGCTCTGGATCGATCCCGCTACTGATCCCGCTGTCGTTCTGGCGCCATTGACACGCGACCTGATCCTGCCGTTTTATCGCAACTCGCTGACGGCGATTGCCTGATCATCCACGCACAGGACGCTCACCATGATCCCGCTCCACGACCTGCTGATCTTCGCCGCCGCCGCGCTGTTGATGGTCCTGACGCCAGGGCCGAACATGATTTACCTGATCTCGCGTTCGATCTGTCAGGGACGCAAGGCCGGGGTCACCTCGTTGCTCGGTGTGGTGGCAGGATTCTTCGTGCACATGTTTGCCGCGGCTGCGGGTTTGACCGCGGTGTTTCTGGCGGTGCCGATGGCTTATGAAGTGCTGAAATGGGCCGGTGCACTGTATCTGCTGTGGTTGGCCTGGCAAGCGGTCAAACCCGGTGCGCGCTCGCCGTTCGAGGCGCAGCAATTGCCGGCGGATTCGTCGCGCAAACTGATCAGCATGGGCTTTCTCACCAGTGCACTGAACCCGAAAATCGCCGTGTTCTACCTCTCGGTGTTTCCGCAGTTCATCACGCCTGAACACGGTTCGGTGTTTACTCAAAGCATCATTCTTGGCCTGACCCAGATCAGCGTCAGTTTCAGCGTCAATCTGCTGATCGCACTGTTCGCGGCGGGCATTGCCTCGTGGTTCGTCAGCAACCCGACCTGGCTGGCGGCGCAGCGTTATTTCATGGGCTTTGTACTCGCCGCTCTGGCGGTACGGCTGATGCTTGAACAACGCAGGACGGCCTGAGCATGTGGATCGAACGCCTCGACGCCAGTCATGCACTGGCTTACCGCGAGCTGATGCTCGAAGCCTATGACCGCCATCCGCAGGCCTTCACCTCCAGCGTGCGTGAGCGCGCGGTGATGCCGTTGAGCTGGTGGGAAGGGCGGCTGACCAGCAAGCTCGACGTGGTACTTGGCGCGTTCGAGAACGGTGCACTCGCCGGTATCGTCGGTCTGGCCTTGGAACCGCGTGAAAAGGCCAGGCACAAATCGACCTTGTTCGGGATGTACGTTTCAGCGGACTTTCGCCAGCACGGTCTGGGGCAGAAACTGGTCGAGGCGACCATCGCCGAAGCCCAAAGCCATCCTGCACTGAAACTCATCCAACTGACCGTCACCGCCGGCAACGACGCCGCGTTCAACCTGTACCGGCGCTGCGGCTTCATCCAGTTCGGTCTGGAGCCGCTGGCGGTGCGGGTCGGCGAAGACTACTTCGACAAGATCCACATGTGGCGTGAACTCTGATCGTCCACCTAAGTGCGAGGTTTTTGTGGCGAGGGGATTTATCCCCGATGGGCGGCGAGCAGCCCGAGACCCTAAACGCGGGCTATCTGCAACACCGCGTGCACAGCTTTCAGGACTGCTGCGCAGCCCATCGGGGATAAATCCCCTCGCCACAATGAATCTTTTTGTCCCGCAAATGTTCTCGGTTTACCGTCAGCCATGAGGCACCTTGGTGTCAGCGCACCGCGCTGACCCCATCCAGCGTCGAGAACGAAGTGTCCTTGGCCGTCAGCAGGAAATCGCGCATGTACGGCGCATCGAGCATGTCGGCGCGGATCGCCGCGTACAGCGTGGCAAACAGACCTTTCTCGCCCAGGCGCTTGGCCTTCACGTAGCCGCGCGAGCTGTATTCATGCAGTGCCCAGTGCGGCATGCCGCAGACGCCACGACCACTGGCGACTAGTTGCATCATCATCACCGACAGCTCCGAGGTGCGCACCTGCGCCGGTTCGATGTCGGCCGGTTCGAGGAAGCGGGTGAAGATGTCCAGCCGATCGCGTTCCACCGGGTAGGTGATCAGGGTTTCAGTCAGCAGGTCTTCGGGGACGATGTACGGTTTGCTCGCCAGCGGGTGCTGGTTGGCCACCGCGAGCATTGCTTCGTAGGTGAACAGCGGCACGTAGGTGATGCCGGCGATGTCCAGCGGATCGGAGGTCACCACCAGGTCCAGATCGCCGCGGGCCAGTGCCGGCAGCGGGGCGAAGGCAAAACCCGAGGCCAGATCGAGTTCGACCTCCGGCCAGGCGTCGCGGAACTGGTCGATGGTCGGCATCAGCCACTGGAAACAGCTGTGGCATTCGATTGCCATGTGCAGGCGCCCGGCGGTGCCGCCGGCCAGACGACTGATGTCGCGTTCGGCGGCGCGCAGCAGCGGCAGGGTCGCGTCAGCCAGTTGCAGCAGGCGCAAGCCGGCGCTGGTGAAACGCACCGGTTTGGTCTTGCGCACGAACAACGGCATGCCCAGGCGTTCCTCCAGTTCCTTGAACTGGTGCGACAGCGCCGATTGGGTCAGGTGCAGACGGTCGGCGGCGTCGACCAGGCTGTCGGCCTCGCGCAGGGCGTGCAGGGTTTTTAGATGACGGATTTCAAGCACTGCTGGCCCCATGAAGAAAATTTGTGATCATGACGAAAGCGGTGAGTTTGTCTCATGTTGACGGCGCTGTCGACCGCTCCAGCAGCAGCGGGGCATAGCCAGTGCCCCGCTGCTTTTTGCCCTAGAGATCTGCGAAATGCCGGATGCCCAGCGGTTTGCCGATATCGCCGCGCCAGATCGCCTCGACCTGCGCACCGCCGGCGGCCCGGGCCTGCTGCCATTGCAGGCCGAGATTGCGTTGCTCCGGCAGTTTCAGATGCGCTTTGACGAAGTCGGTGAATGGCACCTTGTCCGAGGTGTAGTGAAAGTGCGCATACCACAGCGTGCGCGGCGGTGTGCTGGTGAGGTCGCGCACCTCGTATTCCTGAAGGTAATCCTTGCGCCCGTCAGCGCGTTTGCCCAGTGCCCGCAGTGCGCCTTCCTTGCGGATTTCCACCACATGCTGTTGCAGCAAATAATCCAGATAGCCTTCGGTAGGCGTCTTGCTGCGCATTGACTGATCGATGCGCAAAGTACGGCCGGTTCGCCGCAATTCTGCGGCCGTGTCGTGCAGTTGGCGCACCATCGGCTCGGTCGGTGACAATCGCTCGATGGCCTGCGCGCGGGTACTCAGTTCCGTCGCTTCGCTGCCGAGCATATGTTCCAGATCCACTGGCAGCATGTCCTGGGGGGCGTAGGCCTGAACCTTGTCGCTGTAGGCGGGAACTGCCGCAAGACGTTTTCGGGCTTCGGTCAGCAATGGCTGAACGTCGCCTGTCAGGGGGGCAGCGGCCGGCGTGCTCTGAGCTTGCAGGTGGTACTTGCCAGTAGAGCGCGGCAACCAGGTTTCGCGGAACCCGTCGATGCCTTCGACAGTGAAGCGTTTCTCCCGGGTGCCGGCGTCGATGCTTTCCGTACCGATCAGCAACTGGTTGTCCTCGGTTTCGAACAGTTGCTTGCCGCCGGGCTCTTTAGGCTTGATTGGCGGACGCTGTTTGATCGCATGCCGCGCGTGCTCTTCAACCTTGCTCAGACCGTCGAGAAACGGCCCGACCTGTTCCAGATCCAGATGCTGCGCATAACCGAGCGTCCAGGCGTGGAGCTGACGGCGAAAATCGGCATAGATCTGCAGGCAATCCTCGATCACCCGATTACGCTGGGTCAGGCTGGCGCTGACCTCTGGCAGGTGATGCTGGGTCAGCAGTGCGCGCCCGACCTTGACCCGGGCGTCTTTGAGCTGGGTATGAAAATACACCCAGGACAGGTCGGTGACTGCGTCGTAGCGGGTAATGATTTCCAGCAGATGTGCAGTTCTCAGGTAGTGGTGCGTGTTGTCGCCAAGGTTGCGGTTGAGATTGCTCATGTCTGTCGCCATTCGGGCTTTCTGCGCGCGATTGCTGATGCGGTTGTTCCACAGGTTGGCCTGCTCGGTGATTGCGTGCAGTTGATCGAACTCCTTGAGGAAATCCTTGCGTACCCGCTTGCGTCGGGCCATGAGTGCTATATGGGCCGCTGTATTGCTGAAGTGGGTGGCATCGGACTCGGCGACCAGTGCGTCGATCCGGTTCAAGTGTTCCAGCAAGCGATCACGGGCGACGGTGACGCGCTGTACGGCGCGATCGACCACGATCCAGGCACAGCGGCTCTGGATGTCTTCGATTTGCAGACGCTTGCGGCCGTGGCTCAAGGGCAACAGTTCGGCAAGGTTTTCATATTGGGCGATCGCGATGTCGATGTCGTTGAGGCACGCTGTGTCGACCGCTGCCTGTAGTGGCTTGCGCTGGGCAACGTCGAGTTTCTGGTAGTTCTCCAGCAACTGGTTGGAAGCGCGTGTCTGGGTATCAAGGCGCCGGGTATAGGCGTCGGCGGTGTTGGTCAGGGTCAATTGCCTGCGCAGTTGCCGATCGGTCCACCAGCGCGGTAGCCACTGGCGGATCGGCGCGGGCCAGAGTGGGTCCATGCCGTCGGCCAGATGTCCGAGCACGGCGCCGCCGCCAGCACCGCCACCGTCCATCAGCGTGCCGTGCACCGCATGGTGGGTGTTCCACTGGCCATTTTCTTCGAGGGCGATTGGTTGTTTGTAGCTGCGTATCCGTGAGCCATAGAGCCTCCAGCCACGCGGCGCATCGCTGAGCTGAACCTGATAGATGCGACCCTGACGAACGATGAAGTCGCCATCGGCGTGGCGGTAGATGTTGCGATAGACACCGTGGGTGGCCGGGTGCAGGCCGGCGAGGGAAATTTCGTATTCGTACTCGTATCCCTTGAAGCGGTCGAGCGACCGTCTGGCCCATTGCCAGGACGTCGGCATCGCGGCGGATCTGCCCAATGCCGCGCGTTGCCGCTGACGGGTGACCAGGCGCGCGGCCGTGGGGGCCGAGACTGTTCCGGGCAGCACATCCATTGCCGCGTCGATCAATGACAGCAGCACCGCCTCTACCTCCGCCAGCCCATGCCCGAGCTCGCCGCGCAAGAACGCCGCGACGGCCAGATTGGCGCTGTTCCAGGCGTCATACAGGGCCACGGCCGCGCCCACGAACGGCAACATGCCGATGGCCATTTTCAGGTAGTTGACCAACGCCCCGGATTTCAGTGCACAGCGCTCCAGATACAACGCATCGTTGGAACGCGAACTGCCGCGATGGGCCTCCAGTAGTCGGCCCATGTGCACGTTCAACAGGTGAATGGCCAGCGAGGTGGTCGCCGGCCAGGCCATCCCGACGCCGATCAGTGCATCGAAATTGCGCAGCTGAGCCTGGTTGATCCGGCTGACATGACTGGCAAAATCGCCACTCACGGCGCGTCCGGCCAGGTAATTGACCATTTTGCTGTCCACACAACGCCTGAACAGATCCATCCGCGCCAGTTCCAGCGTTTCGTACTGACGCAGGAAGATGGCGTCGGTGCTGTCGGGCAGGTACAGCAGGGTCAGGCCACTGGTTTGCTCGACAATGAACGTGACCCCCGCGAGCGTGCTCGTCCCCTGATGCGCGGTGTCCTCTCCACCGACCGTCAGGTGCACCGGCAGCAGCGCGATGCGTTGTCCGTCGACGGCATACGCCTGAGATGTAGTCGCCTCGATGGCGACCTTCAGCACAGCGTGGCCGGCACTGTCGATGTGCCGTTGCAGCAAAGCGAATTCGCCTTGCAAGCGGAGCATCAGCCGCCATGGTTCACTCAGGCATTCGCGGCGCCAGGCCTGCTGAAACGCCGGTTCTTCCGGCGCGCCGAAAAACGCCAGGCGAATCAGTTCTTCGTAACGTCCGGGCAGATCCAGTTCCGTTACCAGTTTGCGCAAATAGACCGGGTTGAGCCCGGCTTCGAGGCTCTGCCGATCACTTGGGTCCTCGGCGCTGATCCTGGCCTGCATGAACGACAGGCGCCACCACATGTCCTGATCGACATTGTCCTGTGCCAGTTGTTCGAGAGGGACGACACTGCGCTTGTCGCTCGCGGTCAGGATGTTGCGTTGCGGCGTGCCGGGCCCGGGGGCTTCCATCACGGTTCTACGCCAGAAAGTCGAGTCGGGCAGGTCGAGACTCACACTCACCCGTTGTTTGAGCGCGAAGTCTGCGCGCAAACGAGCGTCGATACGCTTTTCGGCGAAGGCCTGACGTGGCGGCAATTCCCGTTCGAGCAAGGCATGAGCGCGTTGCATGGCGCCGAGGTAGCGGTTGATCAGCGCTTTGATCTGCGCACGTTGCGCAGTGTCCAGGTTGTCAAACCACCCGGGCAGGCTACCGGCCAGCGCGGCGCTGTGGTCTTGCGCCTGACGTTCGGCAAATGCCCGCTCACGGGCCTGCGCGATCGGTACGGTCAGGCGCGGCAGGTGTTGTTCGCGCAGCTTTTCCATTTCGGCCCGACGCTCGTCGGCCCATTCGGGCAGCGGGTTATCGCGCAGAATCTGCGCGGCTTGCCGTTCGCACAGATAAAGCTGCTGATCGAGGGACCAGACGAGCGGGTCAACAGTGAGCGGGGTCAGGTGCAGGGTCAGCCCGCCATCGCCGGGCGAGTGTTTGAACAGGTCCTGCTCCAGCGCCGCACGCGAAGCAAAACGTTGCAGGCCGCCGAACTGGCCGGGCCAGTAAAGCAGCAGGCTGTCAGTCGAACCGGGGGCCAGCGCCGCAGTTGTCGCGATGATCAGCACACCATGCAGCTCCTCGACGGCGGTAACGCCCTCATCTGTCGCCGCCAACGAAACGCGCGCGATGACCCCGTCCGCTGTCGGCAGGTTGCGCTCGGGCGCGTCGAGCATCGCGATGACACGCCGATGCTCCTCGACGGACAGTTGCTCCAGCGCCCGTTGCACTTCGACTTCGGCGCGCAACCCCGCGACGCGGGCCTCCAGCAGGGCCTGGTAATGCACGTTTGTGGCATGGCGCAATTCGAGCATCGTCAACGGATGATGGCTTTCGAGCAGGGCCGATGCCGCGTCATGACTGGCTTGCCGGGCCGCGTTCAAGGCGTCGAGTCGTTGTCTCTGTTGTTGACGTTGCGGGCTGTCCGGATCGGCGTCGCCGAACAAACGGTCAAGAGCACGCTGTTCAAGCGCCAGCGTCTGCAGACGCAGGTCCAGGGGAATGTCGGCAACCAGCAGGCCGAAGGGCGCGACCTCACTGGCGGTTGGCCCGGCACTCTCTGGCCGGGTGGGCGCGACCGGAAACAATTTGTCGAGCGCGGCCCGATTGGCACCAGTGCTTGCCGATGAGGACATCAGTGGTACAAATCCGCGTGTGAGCGGATCGCTACCGAACTCGATGAAGTCCAGCGAGGTGATGCGTAGCGGATCCGGGTGCTGGTCAATCAACCAGCGTTCAAGCGCGGTCTGCTGTTGAAAACGCATCAACGGTTGCGGGTGCGCGGGCAGATAAAGCAGCAGCGTTTCCTCCAGCTGGATCAGCAACGTGCCGTACACGCGCAGGCGGCTGTTATCGACGCGGTTGAGCACCGGTTGCGCGACCCGCAGGTCCGCCGCGACCATGTTCGATGGGGTGAGGAGCTGCGCCAGCCTGTGTCGTTGTGAGGTGTCGAGCTTGCCCTCGGCCCCCGCCCATTGAAGCGCGGCCTCGAAATGCAGGTGATACAGGCTCAGGGCATGCTCGCGCCGCGACAGCGCCGTGCCGGGGGCGCGGGCACCCCACCAGGCGCTTTCGGGCTGTTGGGAATGGTGGGCCAGGAGATCCAGCCATTGCTGGTGACACTCGTTCAAACGAGCCGTCGCCAACAGGTAAAGCGTTTGATCGACGTATGGCTGCAATCGTTGATCAAGGCCGAAGTCGGCCGTTGCAGGTGGCAGTGCGTGGGACATGCGACAAGGCTCCAAAAGGCATGCGGGCCGGGTGATTCCGGTTTTCATGCCTATTAGAGGCGCGCTGTCACAAGCTCATGCGGTACATGGTTATCGCTTGCTAGTGCTTTTGTTTCAGAGGATGTACAGACCGCTCCGGCCTGATTCGTTGCCGTCATCGCTTTGGCATAGAAGAGCGTGCCGGACGTCGGGACGCTGTGCAGAATGACCGCTCGGCAATCTTCATCAAACTGTCACGCAACTGTGGCAGCGCGCTTGAACAAACTTCATCAGACTCGCGCTCTACTGGGGTTCTGCGTTTCGGTGTTTCTTCATGCGTTTATTTCTTTTGTTGGCCGCGCTGTTGTTCGGCCTGCCGTCGATGGCGGCTTCGCGTTGCGACGTCAATGTACCGACCGAACGGGTCGATCTGGCACAGGTGAGCCTGGCGTACCAGAGCATCGGTCGTGCTTCGGATCCGGCGCTGTTGCTGGTCATGGGCCTGGGAGGCCAGTTGATTCACTGGCCCGACGAAGTGGTGGTTGCGCTGTGTCAGCAGGGTTTTCGGGTGATCCGCTATGACAATCGCGATGTTGGTCTGTCCACTTGGCGTCAGGCCCCGGCCGAGGCCAACCTGACGTTCGAGGTGTTGCGCTACAAGCTCGGCTTGCCGGTGTCGGCGCCGTATTCGCTGACCGACATGGCCGACGATGCGCTGGGTTTGATGGACGCGTTGCACATCGACCAGTTTCACGTGCTGGGCGCGAGCATGGGCGGGATGATCGCCCAACATCTGGCGGCGATGGCTCCGCAACGGGTGGAGAGTCTGACGCTGATCATGACCAGTTCCGGCGCCGAAGGGTTGCCGGCGCCCAGTGCGGCGCTGGTGCAACTGCTGGCGCGGCGTGGCGCACCGAATCGCGAGGTGGCATTGGAGCAACAGGCCGATCTGTTGGCGGCGCTCGGTAGCCCGTCAGTCACTGATGATCGGCAAGCACTGCTGCATCAGGCGGCGATTGCTTACGACCGGGCATTCAATCCTGAAGGTGTGAAGCGCCAGATCATGGCGATCCTCGCCGAGCCGAGCCGGGTGACTTTGCTCAATCAACTGCGGGTGCCGACCCTGGTGGTGCACGGCACGGCCGATCCGTTGTTGCCGGTAATGCATGGCGTGCACCTGGCGGCGCACATCCGTGGCAGTCAGTTGAAGCTGATTCCGGGGCTGGCCCACCGTTTTCAAGAGGCGTTCAAGGCACCGTTGCTGGCGGCGGTGTTGCCGTATCTGCAACAGCACCGTGAAGACACTTCGCACTGGGCGCAGATCGAGCCGGTGGCGGCGGGGAATCTGTTGTAACCATCGCGAGCAGGCTCACTCCTACACTGGCATGCACCCCTGTAGGAGCTGCCGCAGGCTGCGATCTTTTGATTTTAAAAAGCTAAAGATCGCAGCCTGCGGCAGCTCCTACAGGTGTATCTTTCAGACTTTGCGATGTGTGATCTGCCCGCGAGGTGTGTGATGAGTTCCGCTTTGAAAATCGATTTTGTCAGCGACGTGTCCTGCCCGTGGTGCATCGTTGGTCTGAATGGCTTGCTGCAGGCGCTGGAGATTCTGCGCGATGAAGTACAGGCCGAGATTCATTTCCAACCGTTCGAACTGAACCCGAAGATGGGCCCGGACGGGCAGAACATCACCGAACACATCAGCGAAAAGTACGGCTCGACCCCGGAGCAGTCACAGAAAAACCGCGAAGCGATTCGTGCCCGTGGCGCCGAGGTCGGGTTTGCCTTTCGTACCGATGGCAACAGCCGCATCTACAACACCTTCGATGCCCATCGTCTGTTGCATTGGGCCGGCCTTGAGGGGTTGCAGTTGCCGTTGAAGCAGGCGCTGTTCAAGGCCTATTTCACCGATGGCGGCAATCCGTCCGATCATGCGCAATTGGCGCAGATTGCCGAAAGCGTGGGTCTGGACCGGCAACGTGCCGAAGCGATTCTGGCCAGCGACGAATTTGCCGATGAAGTGCGCGAAGAAGAGCAACTGTGGCTGCAACGCGGCGTGAGTTCAGTGCCGACCGTGGTGTTCAACGGTCAGTACGCGGTGACGGGCGGGCAACCGGTGGACACCTTTGTCGGGGCGATCCGGCAGATCATCAGTGAAACCCGGGGCGGCACCGTCAGCAACTGAATCCCCACCCCCGGGCGGCACCGTCAACAACTGAATGCCAACCCTGTAGGAGCTGCCGCAGGGATCAGCTGTGCAGGCGCACCCACACCGAGACCAATACGCTGGCGGCGATCAACCACGCGACAACCGCCACCGCCAGTGACGTCTCCAGGCGCATCCGGTCAACCATCACGTACAGCGTCGCCAGATAGATGAAGTACGGAATGATCGACCACATGCCGAACACGATGGTCGCCTTCAGATCATCGATCGAACGGCTGTTGCCGACGATGTAATGGGCGATCAGCGCGAAGGTCGGAAACAGGGGTACCAGCCCGGCGATGTAATAGTTTTTGGTCTTCGACAGCGCGGCGAGGATCACCACCACTGCCGCACCAAGGGCGGCTTTGAGAATCAGATCCATCAGTGGCTCAACCCGTACTTTTTCACTTTGTCGAACAGCGTGGTCTTGGCCATGCCCAGTTCCAGGCTGGCCTGGGTCAGGTTGCCACCACTGCGTTGCAAGGCATCGTTGAGCAGGTTGCGCTCGAAGGCTTCCACCGCTTCGGCGAACGCCAGACCCTGGCTACCGCTGCCGGCGCCGGATTTCTTGAACGCCGGCAGGCCGAGGGCAAAGCGCTCGGCGACGTTACGCAGTTCGCGCACGTTGCCCGGCCAGTCGTGGCTCATCAGGTTCGACAGGGTCTGGTTGTCCAGCTCCGGCAGCGCGCGGTCGAAACGCAGCGCAGACTGCTGGGTGAAGTGTTCGAACAGTTGCAGGATGTCTTCACGGCGCTCGCGCAGCGGCGGCAATTCCAGCGTCACCACGTTGAGGCGGTAGTACAAGTCGCTGCGAAACTCGCCGGCCTTGCTCGCTTCGTCGAGGTCGGATTTGGTCGCGGCAATCACCCGGCAATCCACCGCCACGCTCTGGTTCGAACCGAGGCGCTCGAGGGTGCGTTCCTGCAACACCCGCAGCAATTTGATCTGCAGGGGCAGGGGCATGCTTTCCACTTCATCGAGGAACAGCGTGCCGCCGTCGGCGTGTTCGATCTTGCCGATGCGCCGTTTGCCGGCGCCGGTGAAGGCGTTGGCCTCGTGGCCGAAGATCTCGCTCTCGAAGAGGTTTTCCGGAAGGCCGCCGCAGTTCAGCGCGACGAACTGCTTGGCATGCCGGCGACTGAAGTCGTGCAGGCAACGGGCGACAAGTTCCTTGCCGGTGCCGGTCTCGCCTTCGATCAATACGTTGGCCGAGGTGTCGGCGACGTTGGCGATCAGTTCGCGCAGGTTCTGCATGGCTGGCGAGCGCCCGATGATCCGGCCTTCGAGGGAATCGCGTTCGGCCAGTTGCCGACGCAGCGAAGACACTTCCCGAGCCAGGCTGCGTTGCTCCAGTGCGCGACGAGCGACGTCCACCAGACGCTCCGGCGAGAACGGTTTCTCCATGAAATCGTAGGCGCCTTTCTGCATCGCGCCGACCGCCATGGAGATATCGCCATGACCGGTGATCAGCACCACCGGCAGACTGCGGTCGCGCGCCTTCAGACGCGTCAGCAGTTCCAGGCCATCGATGCCGGGCAGGCGAATGTCGCTGATGACGATCCCGGCAAAGTTGTCGCCGACCCGCTCCAGCGCTTCTTCGGCACTGCCGACGCCGATGCAGGGAATGTCTTCCAGGGTCAGCGCCTGCTGGCAGCCGAGCAGCACATGGGGGTCGTCTTCGACGATCAGCACACTAAGGTCGTGGTTCATATTGGCTCGGCAGGAGTAGGGCTTACCAACGGTAAACTGAGGACGAAGGTGGTGCCACCGCTGACCGGGTGTTCGACACCCAGGTGTCCGCCGGTGGCGGCCGCGAGGCTGGCGGAGAGGGTCAGGCCGAGGCCCAGACCCTGTTCGCCGGGTTTGGTGGTGAAGAACGGCTCGAACAGATGCTTGCGTGCTTCGGCGTCGACACCGTGGCCGTTGTCGCGCACCCGCAGGCGATATTTGCCGTTGAACTCTTCGCCTTCGAGCCACAGCTGCGGTGCGGGTTGCGCCTGCATGGCGTCGAGGGCGTTGCCGATCAGGTTGACCAGAATCTGTTCGAGGCGGGTCTGGTCAATCTGCACCTGAACATCGCTGAACTGCCGGTGCAGTTGCAGCGCCATGCTGTCCACCCGCGCCCCGAGCAATTGCAGCGCAGCATCCACCGCTTTGCCGAGACTGGCCTGACCCTTGTCGTCGCCGCGCCGGGCGAACGAACGCAGGCTGGCGGTGATCCGGCCCATGCGGTCGATCAGGTCGTTGATGGTCTTGAGGTTGGTGCTGGCGATGTCGAGCTGGCCGCGTTCCAGAAAGCGAATGGTGTTGCCGGACAGGGTGCGCATCGCCGCCAGCGGCTGGTTCAGTTCGTGGGCGATGCTGGTCGACATCTGGCCGATGGCCGCGAGTTTGCCGGCCTGCACCAGCTCGTCCTGGGCGCGGCGCAAGGTCTCTTCGGCCTGGCGCCGTTCGCGGATCTGGCTCTTCAGCCGTTCGTTGCTGGCGCGCAGATCGCCGGTGCGTTCGGTAATCCGACGCTCCAGCTGATTGTTGGCTTCCTGCAAGGCTTCGCGGGCGGCGAGGCGGGTGGCGATGACCTTGCGCCGTTCGTTCCAGGCGATCAGCAGGAACGCCACCAGCGCGAAGGCCACCGCCACCAGGATTCCCTGATTGATCGCTTCACGACGCAAGTCCTGCAACGGCGTGAGCAGGGTGAAATTCCATGGCGTATCGCTCAGCGGCCGGGTCTGCGCCAGATAGCTGATGCTGTCGTCATCGGCGCTCAGTTCACTGTTGGCCGGGAAGGTCAGTTTCTCCACACCGTCGGCCAGGGTTTCGCGGGCCAGCGGTTGCAGTTCGTTGAGCGGAAACCAGTAGTACTGCAGGCTGCGCGCGAGTTTTTCTTTGGTTTCATCGCTCAACGGCACCACCGATTTCAGGCGCCGCGCCGGATCGCTGGAAAGAATGATGATGCCGTTCTCGTCGCTGACGAAGGCTTCCAGGCGGGCGCGTTGCCAGCGTTCCTCCAGGGCTTCGAGGCGCACCTTGACCACGGCGACGCCGATGATCTTTCCGTGTTCTTCCAGGCCATGGGCGAGGTAGTAACCGGGTTCGCCGCTGGTGCTGCCGATGCCGTAGAAACGTCCGGGCTCGCCGCGTACGGCTTTCTGGAAATAGGCGCGGAAGGACAGGTCTTCGCCGAGGTAACTGTCGACGTCGCGCCAGTTGCTGGTGGCCATCACGCGGCCGGTGGTGTCCATCACGTAGATGGCCCGACTGCGGCTGCGCCGGTTCAGGCCTTCAAGGTAAGCATTGACCGTTTGCCGGTGTTCCGGGGTCGGGTCGGCCAGCAGTTGCGGGACACTGGTTTCCAGTTCCAGCAGGCTGGGCAGGTAAGTGTATTTGCTGATCTCGCTTTCGACGGTGCGCGCGTGCAGTTCGAGCTGACGCTGGCCGTTTTCGCTGAGGCTGCGGATGCCGAAATGTTCACTGGTCCAGAAGCCGGCGTAACCCAGGCCGATCATCAGGATGATGATCAGCGGCGGCAGGAACAGATGGCGAATCAGACGGGGCTTCACGGCAAGTGATGGCGGCGCTGCGCGATAGAGATTGGGGTCGCATTTCATCACAGTTGCCTTGGGTCAACCAGCGCTGCCGCGGACGACGCACTGGTTTGGTCGAGCCTGGAACCTGTGGCGAGGGAGCTTGCTCCCGCTCGGCTGCGAAGCAGTCGTAAATCCATTCAATGCGGTGTTTCAGATAGATCGCATTGGCAGGTTTTGGGGCCGCTGCGCGACCCAGCGGGAGCAAGCTCCCTCGCCACAAGGGCAAATCGGTGTTGCTTTTAGTGCTGCAGGATTTTCTCGAGGAAATGCTGCGCGCGTTCGGAGCGGGCGCTGATGTCGCCGAAGAATTCCTCTTTCGGGCAGTCTTCGATGATCTTGCCGGCGTCCATGAAGATCACCCGGTCAGCCACTTTGCGCGCGAAACCCATTTCGTGGGTCACGCACATCATGGTCATGCCCTCGTGGGCCAGTTGCACCATCACGTCGAGCACTTCGTTGACCATTTCCGGATCGAGCGCCGAGGTCGGTTCGTCGAACAGCATGACGATCGGATCCATCGCCAGCGCTCGGGCAATCGCCACACGCTGCTGCTGACCGCCGGACAGTTGCCCCGGGTGCTTGTGCGCATGCGCCGACAAGCCGACGCGCTCGAGCAGTTGCAGACCTTTCTTGGTCGCCTCTTCCTTGCTGCGGCCCAGCACCTTGATCTGCGCGATGGTCAGGTTTTCGGTGATGGTCAGGTGCGGGAACAGCTCGAAATGCTGGAACACCATACCGACGCGCGAACGCAGTTTCGGCAGGTTGGTCTTGGAGTCGGCAATCGAGGTGCCGTCGACGACGATGTCGCCTTTCTGGAACGGCTCCAGCGCGTTGACGCACTTGATCAGGGTCGACTTGCCCGAACCCGACGGACCGCAGACCACGATCACTTCGCCTTTCTTGACCTCGGTGCTGCAATCAGTCAGCACCTGGAAGTCGCCATACCACTTGTTGATGTTCTTGATGGAGATCATACGGCAAACCTTTTTTGCAGACGCTTGACCAGCAGCGAGGCGGAAAAGCTGATGATGAAGTAGACGACACCGGCGAAGATCAGGAACTCGTTGGAACGACCGATGATGTCGCCGCTGGAGCGGGCGGAGTTGAGGAAGTCCACCAGGCCCACGGTGTAGACCAGCGAGGTGTCCTGGAACAGGATGATCGACTGTTGCAGCAGCAACGGGGTCATCTTGCGGAACGCCTGGGGCAGGATGATCAGCCGCATGGTCTGGCCATAGGTCATGCCCATCGCCTGGGCCGCGGCCATCTGGCCTTTGGGGATCGACTGCACGCCGGCCCGGACGATCTCACAGAAGTACGCGGCTTCGAACATCATGAAAGCCACGACGCAGGAGGTGAACGCGCCGATCGGGGTGTCTTCGCCGGTGATCCAGCGCAGCACGAACGGCACCGCCAGGTAGAACCAGGTGATCACCAGCAGCAGGGGGATCGAGCGGAAGTAGTTCACGTAGGCGCCGGCGACCCGCGACAGCAGTTTGCTGGACGACAGGCGCATCAGCGCGAGGATGGTCCCCAGCACGATGCCGCCGATCACGCCCATGACCATCAGCTGCAAGGTCATGAGCATGCCGTTCCACAGGCCCGGAATCGCGGGGATGATGCCGCTGAAATCGAAGTCCATTATTTACCCCCCACGGAGATCAGGCCGGGCACTGCGACTTTCTTCTCGACCATGCGCATCAGCAACATCAGGCTCATGTTCAGGGTGAAGTAGATCAGCGTGGCCAGGGTGAAGGCTTCAAACAGGTTGGCCGAGAACTCGGCGGTCTGCTTGGTTTGCGCCAGCAGTTCCATCAGGCCGATCAGGGACGCCACGGAGGAGTTCTTGAAGACGTTGAGGAATTCCGAGGTCAGCGGCGGAATGATGATGCGGTAGGCCTGGGGCAGCAGCACGTTCCAGTAGATCTGCGGCAGCTTGAAGCCCATGGCGCGGGCGGCGGATTCCTGACCGCGTGGCAGCGCCTGGATACCGGTGCGCACTTGCTCGCAGACCCGGGCGGCGGTGAACAGGCCCAGGCACACGACCACGCTCAGGTAGGCCGAGGTGGTCGGGTTCAGATCCTGCTTGTACCAGTCCTGCAGGTTCTGCGGCAGCAGGTCGGGCACCAGGAAGTACCAGATGAACAGCTGCACCAGCAGCGGCACGTTGCGAAACAGTTCGACGTAGCAGGTCGCGATGCCCGATACGAGGCGGTTCGGCACCGTGCGCATGACCCCCAGAATGGAGCCCAGCAGCAAGGCGATGATCCATGCCACGACAGCGATGGCAATGGTCCAGCCCAGGCCGGCGATGTACCAGTCGAGATAAGTCTCGCTGCCCACGCCGGTGGACTTGAAGAACACGCCCCAGTCCCAGTTGTAATTCATTAGGGTCTCCCCTCGAAATCGATCGATGTACAAGCACCCGCTTGGGGAAGATCCTTTCCCGTCCGACGTTGAACGCCGGGCACACGCGATCGGCTCGAAAACCGCCAGGTCGAGTGTTCCACTGTAAAACCAGCAGGTAACAGACGCCTGAGGGAGGGTGGCTCCCTCAGGGGATAAGGTTAGTCAGGAATCAGATTTTTACGTCAGGCGCCGGCTTGTCGCTCGGGTTGGCGATCAGTTCCTTGACCTTGTCGCTCATCGGGAAGTTGAGGTTCAGGCCCTTTGGCGGAATCGCGGTTTCGAACCACTTCTTGTAGATCTCGTTGATCTTGCCGGATTTGAACAGGCCGACAATGGCGTCATCCACTGCCTTCTTGAAGGCCGGGTCGTCCTTGCGAACCATGCACGCGTAGGCTTCGAAGGATTGTGGAGTACCGGTGATGACCCAGTCGTCCGGCTTCTTGGCCTTGGCTTCTTCGCCGGCCAGCAGGGCGTCGTCCATCATGAAGGCAACGGCGCGGCCGCTTTCCAGCATGTTGAAGGATTCACCGTGGTCCTTGGCGGAGATGATGTTCATGCCCATCTGCTTGTCGGCGTTCATCGCTTTGATGATGCGCTCGGACGTGGTGCCAGCGGTGGTCACGACGTTTTTGCCTTTGAGGTCGGCAAAGTCTTTGTAGGACGGGTTGCCTTCCTTGTCTTTTTTGACCAGCAGACGGGTGCCGATTTCGAAGATGTTGACGGTGAAGTCGACCTGTTGGGCGCGTTCGGCGTTGTTGGTGGTGGAACCGCACTCGATATCCGCGGTGCCGTTCTGGATCAGCGGGATACGGGTCTGCGAGGTCACCAGGTTGTATTTGACCTGCAGGTCTGGCTTGTTCAGGTCTTTTTTCAGGGCTTCAACGATGGCCAGTTGAATGTCGTGGGAGTAGCCCACTGGCTTGCCGGAAGCATCCGCGATGTAGGAAAACGGGATGGAGCTGTCGCGGTGAGCGAGGGTGATGGTGCCGGAATCGTTGATTTTCTTCAGGGTGCCGGTGAGTTCGGCGGCGAAAACTGGTGTGCTGATCAGAGCGGCAGCAATGGCTGCGCCCAGGATATGGGGAACGATGCGCATCAAATTTTCCTCGAATTGTTTTTTTTATGGAGCCAGTTCGTCGGCCCTTTTGTGCTTCGAATGCCTGACGGCTCCTGAAGTGTTGGCACGGCAGGCATTCGTCGAGAGAGTGTAGAGCATGAGTCGTGCCAGAGCAGTCGCTAGTGGCTAATGGCTTGATTAATAAGGTGATTAAAGTTTTGTTTCGGTATTTTTGGCTGGAACTGATCCGGTTATCCGAATTGACCGGGAGGTCGCGTTCGGAAAACCGAACGCTGTTGTGGCGAGGGAGCTTGCTCCCGCTGGACTGCGCAGCAGGCCCGCTTTTATGAAAGGGCCGCTACGCGACCCAGCGGGAGCAAGCTCCCTCGCCACAGGTTCAGTGTCCGGCGCGGATAAACAAAAAAGCCCCTGAATCTCTCAATTCAGGGGCTTTCGTTTAAGCGATGTTCAAATCACGCCGCTTCGATTTTGCGGTTCTGCTCGACCTTGCCCAGGTACGCCGCCAGTTTCTCCTGCTCGGCCGGGGTGGTGAACAGGCCCAGTTTGCTGCGGCGCCACAGGATGTCGTGAGCGCTGGTGGCCCATTCTTCACTGCACAGGTAATCGACTTCACGGGTGTAGAGGCCGCCGCCAAGGTGTTCGCCCATGTCGTTCAGGGACTCGACGCCCTCGAGCATGCGCCAGGTGCGGCTGCCGTAGGTGGTGGCCCAGCGGCGGGCGATCTCGGTCGGGACGAAATCGAACTTGTCGCGAATCTGCGCGCTCAAGGCCTGCGGGGTGGTCATGTCTTCGCCGCCGGGCAGGGTCGCGGTGGCGGTCCAGCTCGGGCGCATCTGGGTGAAGTACGGCATCAGCTGGGCCATCGCCGACTCGGCGAGTTTGCGGTAGGTGGTCAGCTTGCCGCCGAACACTGACAGCAGCGGTGCTTCTTCGCCGCCACCGGACAGCGCCAGGGTGTAGTCGCGGGTCACAGCGGACGGGTTGTCGGATTCGTCATTGCACAGCGGACGGACGCCCGAGTAGCTGTGCTGGATGTCATCGCGGCTGATCTGCTTCTTGAAGTGGGCGTTGACCACTTTCAGCAGGTAATCGGTTTCGCCGTCGGTGATTGCCACTTTCGCCGGATCGCCAGTGTATTCACGGTCGGTGGTGCCGATCAGGGTGAAGTGGTTCAGGTACGGAATGGTGAAGACGATGCGCTGATCTTCGTTTTGCAGGATGTGCGCGTGATCACCTTCGTACAGTTTCGGCACGATGATGTGGCTGCCCTGAATCAGGCGGATGCCGTACGGCGATTCCATCTTCAGGTCGTCACGGATGAACTTGGCGACCCACGGACCGGCGGCGTTCACCAGCGCCTTGGCGGTGATCGAAAACAGGCTGCCGTCAGCGCGCTCCAGGCTCAGGTGCCACAGGCCCTTGGCGCGGCGGGCGCTGACGCAACGCGTCTGGGTGTGCACGTGGGCGCCTTTTTCCCGGGCGGCCATGGCATTCAGGACGACGAGGCGGGCGTCATCGACCCAGCAATCGGAATATTCGAAGCCCTTGGTAATTTCGCTTTTCAGTGCGCTGTCGGCACCGAACTTCAGGCTTTTCGAACCTGGCAGCTTTTCACGCTTGCCGAGGTTGTCATAGAGGAACAGACCGGCGCGGATCATCCACGCCGGACGCAGGTGCGGACGATGCGGCAGCACGAAGCGCATCGGCTTGACGATGTGCGGCGCCTTGGCCAGCAACACTTCGCGCTCGGCCAGTGCTTCACGCACCAGTCGGAATTCGTAATGTTCCAGGTAGCGCAGGCCACCGTGGATCAGCTTGCTGCTGGCCGACGAGGTGTGGCTGGCCAGGTCATCTTTTTCGCAAAGGAACACCGACAGACCGCGACCGGCGGCATCCGCTGCGATCCCCACGCCATTGATCCCGCCGCCAATCACGGCAACATCGTAGATCTCGGAGATAGGGGGCGTACGCAAGGTAGAGGTGGACATCGGCTGGCCTCGGGCTCTTTTGATTTTCTGTCTTGGAAATCGAACATAAATGTTCATTTGCGAAAATGGTAGCCCATAAAGCCGCGCGCAGCCAGTCGCCTTCGATTGAAAAAACTCATCGAAGGGCGGTAAAAAGAAAATTTTCGAACATTATCAAGGCGCAGATGATCTTTGTGGCGAGGGAGCTTGCTCCCGCTCGGCGGCGGAGCCGTCGTACATCCGGTGCGCAAGACGTGACTGGAGGCACTGGATTATATGGTTTGGGGGGCCGCTTCGCAGCCCAGCGGGAGCAAGCTCCCTCGCCACAGGGGAGCTGCGCCAAGTGGGGGTTAAACGACTTCCAGACGAATCTTGTGCTGGCTCAGCAGTTGCGCCAAGGCCGGCACCGGTTGCTGATCGGTCACCAGGCAATCGATCAGGCTGATCGGACCGAGGCGAATCATCGCGTTACGCCCGAATTTGCTGGAGTCCGCCGCCAGGATCACCTGCCGCGCATTGGCGATGATCGCCTGGGAAACCCGCACTTCCTGATAATCGAAGTCCAGCAGGCTGCCGTCTTCGTCGATGCCACTGATACCCACCAATGCGAAATCGACCTTGAACTGATTGATGAAATCCACACTCGCCTGACCCACCACACCGCCGTCACGACGCACATTGCCGCCGGTCAGCAGCACATCGAAATCATCCTTGGCGCTGAGCATCGAGGCGACGTTCAGGTTGTTGGTGATGATTTTCAGGTGACTATGGTTGAGCAGGGCGCGGGCAATCGATTCGGTGGTGGTGCCGATGTTGATGAACAGCGAGGCGTGATCGGGGATCTGCGCGGCAATGGCTTCGCCGATGCGTTGTTTTTCGTCGCGCATCTGGTCGGCGCGCATCGCATAGGCAGTGTTTTCGACGCTGGAATCATAGGCCGCGCCGCCATGGTAGCGGCGTAACAGATTGGCTTCCGCGAGCTGATTGATGTCGCGGCGGATGGTTTGCGGGGTAACAACGAACAGCGTCGCCATTTCCTCGATGCTCACATAGCCGCGTTCGCGGACCAGCTCGAGGATTTGCTGCTGACGGGGAGGCAGATTCATGGGGCTTCCTTTGGGCTGCCGTGCAAAATTTGCCCATGATGCCGCAGGAATCCGCTCCCGACCAGTTAGTTGCCTATCAGTCTCTGAAGGTTGGCTTATTCAGCGTCTTCACGCGCCCAGTCACGGGTGCGGCTGACGGCTTTTTTCCAGCCTTTGTACAGTTTCTCTTTCTCGACTTCTTCCAGGCTCGGTTCGAATTCGCGTTCGATCACTGCCTTGCCGCGCAGTTCTTCCAGGCTGCCCCAGAAACCGCAGGCCAGACCGGCCAGATACGCTGCACCCAGCGCGGTGGTTTCGCGCATTTGCGGACGCTCGACCTGGGTGCCGAGGATGTCGGCCTGGAATTGCATGAGGAAGTTGTTGGCGACCGCGCCGCCGTCCACGCGCAGGGCCTTGAGGCGTTCGCCGGAGTCCTGTTGCATGGCGTCGAGCACGTCGCGGGTCTGGTAGGCGATCGATTCCAGCGCGGCACGGATGATGTGATCCACGCGCACGCCGCGGGTCAGACCGAACAATGCGCCACGGGCATACGGGTCCCAGTACGGTGCGCCCAGACCGGTGAAGGCCGGTACCAGGTACACGCCGTTGCTGTCCTTCACTTTATTGGCGAAGTATTCGGTGTCGTGGGCGTCATTAATGATTTTCAGCTCATCGCGCAGCCACTGCACGGTCGAACCACCGTTGAACACCGCGCCTTCCAGGGCGTAAGCCACTTCGCCACGCGGGCCGCAAGCGATGGTGGTGAGCATGCCGTGCTGCGATTTCACCGCTTTGTCGCCGGTGTTCATCAGCAGGAAGCAGCCGGTGCCGTAGGTGTTTTTCGCCTGGCCTGGCTCGACGCACATCTGGCCGAACAACGCCGCCTGCTGGTCGCCGGCGATACCGCCGATGGCGATGCCGCTCTTGGTGCGACCGTAGATTTCCGACGACGCTTTGACTTCCGGGAGCATCTCGCGCGGGATATCGAGGATTTCCAGCATCTTCGAATCCCATTCCAGCGAATGGATGTTGAAGAGCATGGTGCGCGAGGCGTTGGTGTAGTCGGTGACGTGCACCTTGCCGCCGGTGAATTTCCAGATCAGCCAGCTATCGACGGTGCCGAACAGCAGTTCGCCGTTGCGCGCACGCTCGCGGCTGCCTTCGACGTTGTCGAGGATCCACTTGAGCTTGGTGCCGGAGAAGTACGGGTCGGTGACCAGGCCGGTGTTGTCACGGATGTAGTCTTCGTGGCCATCGCGTTTGAGCTGCTGGCAGATCTCGGTGCTGCGGCGGCACTGCCAGACGATGGCGTTGTACACCGGGCGGCCGGTGGTCTTGTCCCAGACCACGGTGGTTTCACGCTGGTTGGTGATGCCGATGGCGGCGACCTGATCGTGATGCAGACCGGCCTGGGCCAGTGCTTCGACCATCACCGCGCTCTGGGTCGCAAAGATTTCCATTGGATCGTGTTCGACCCAACCGGCTTGCGGGTAGTGCTGGGCGAATTCGCGCTGGGCGGTGCAGACCACGTTCGCGTCGCGGTCGAAAATGATCGCGCGGGAGCTGGTCGTACCCTGATCAAGGGCAATGATGTAGTTCTTGTTCTGAATGTCGGTCATGTCGATTGCCTTGGACGAAATAAGGGAGAGTGGGCCGTGGCGCGGGCTCGAAATGGGCAGGACCCCGCGCCGACTGTTTCAAGAAGTTCTTGGTTTGCCGTCAATGGCCGGTTCTGCATCCTTTGTAGCAGGTGTGGCGCCGGTCAGGTGACGGGCGATGAGCCCGCGATACCCGGCAGCGCCGAGGCAGGCACCGACAATCGGTGCAAAAATCGGAATCAGGAAGTACGGAATATCGCGGCCGCCAGTGAAGGAAATTTCACCCCAGCCGGCGAAGAAAGTCATCAGTTTCGGACCGAAGTCACGCGCCGGGTTCATCGCAAAACCGGTCAGCGGGCCCATCGAGCTGCCGATCACGGCAATCAGCAAACCGATCAGCAGCGGGGCCATCGGGCCTTTCGGCAGACCGTTGTTGTCGTCGGTCAGGGCCATGATCACACCCATCAGGATCGCGGTGATGATCATCTCGACCAGGAACGCCTGGGCGGTGGACAGCACTGGGTTCGGGAAAGTGGAGAACACCGACGCCAGTTCCAGGCTCGCAGTCGAACCACGAACCATTTGGTGAGTTTGTTCGTAATCGAAGAACAGGTTGCTGTACAGCGTGTACACCAACAGCGCGCCGCAAAAGGCGCCGGCGATCTGCGACAGGATGTAGAACGGCAGTTTGCGCTTTTCGAAGTCAGCGAAAATGCTCAGGGCAATGCTGACAGCGGGGTTCAGATGCGCGCCGGAAACCCCGGCGGTGAGGTAGATCGCCATGCTCACGCCGACGCCCCAGATGATGCTGATTTCCCACAGGCCGAAGCTGGCGCCCGCGACCTTGAGCGCGGCGACACACCCGGTGCCGAAAAAGATCAGCAGTGCAGTACCCAGAAATTCGGCCAGGCATTGGCCCGATAGCGATGGTTGCGGTAAAGCAGTTGTCATTGAAAACCTCGATTTTTGTTGTTGTCTGGCGCATTTGCCGTCAGGGCAAGGCGCGATTTTCCCCGGGGCAGGATCCCCATCCTGTTCCCGGTTTACTGCTGGGTGCTGCGGTGACGATAATTCTTACATTATTCAGATTCGAAAAAATATAGACAAGAAACAAACCTGTCAAAGGTCGAAAGTGAACCATCGGTCACAATTAAACTATCAGCCTGCTGAATGATCCTGCGGAGGACGGCGGCGATAGCCCGGTGATTCGTCTGCAACGCCCGGAAACCGGAGCCTGCGCTAGAGCCTTTTGCGATGTGATAGCCTAGAATCCGGCGCAGGATTTTTCTGTTGATGCCGAACCTGGAGCTGCCATGACCCCCGCGTTGGACTTGTTGAAAAAAGTTCGTGCCGAACATCGCGTGCACAGTTACGAACATGACCCCAAGGCCGCGTCCTATGGGCTGGAGGCCGCAGAGAAACTGGCGCTGGAGCCGGCGCAGGTGTTCAAGACGCTGCTCGCTGCCAGCGAAAAAGGTGAATTGCTGGTGGCGGTGGTGCCGGTCGTCGGAAGCCTTGACCTCAAGGGCCTGGCACACGCGGCAGGGGTGAAGAAAGTCGAAATGGCTGACCCGGCCGCGGCACAGCGCTCCACCGGTTATCTGTTGGGCGGTATCAGTCCGCTGGGGCAGAAGAAGCGTCTGCGCACCTTCATCGATAACTCGGCCCAGGGCTTTGCGACTATTTATGTCAGTGCCGGCCGACGTGGCCTGGAAGTCGAACTGGCGCCCGCGGTACTGGCCGAGCACACCCAGGCCAGATTCGCCGACATCGGTCGCGCGTAACACTCATTTCTGTATGAGGAAAATTGGCCGGTTCTGTCACTGGCGCTGAGCCGATCCGGGCGGCATGCTTCGCCGACTGACTCAGGGAGAAAGTTATGCAGCTCGAGTTTTATCAGGTGGACGCGTTCAGTGACCGGCCGTTCAGTGGCAACCCGGCCATGGTGTATCGGCTCGACGCATGGCTTGCGGATGAGCTGATGCAAAAGATCGCCGCCGAACACAATCTGGCAGAAACCGCGTTTGTGGTGCGCGAAGGTACGGCGTGGCACATCCGCTGGTTCACCCCGACCACCGAGGTGCCGTTGTGCGGGCATGCGACGCTGGCCAGCGCTTATGTGTTGTTCGAGGTCTACAAGGAAAATGCCGAGCGGCTGGACTTCACCTGCAAGTCCGGGCCGTTGAGTGTCAGCCGCGAGGGTGGTCGTCTGTGGCTGGACTTCCCGTCGATTGTGCCGTCAGAGATTGGCGTGACGCTGGATGTCGAGCGTGCGCTGGGTGTCGAGGCTGTAGATGTACTCGGTTCCAACGAATTGTTTGTGGTGCTGGAGTCGGAGCAGGCAGTGCTCGACTGCACGCCGGACATGGTTGCACTGGCGAAACTGCCGTGGCTCGGCGCCATTGTGACCGCGCGCGGCAATCAGCACGATTTCGTCTCGCGCTACTTCGCCCCGGCGATCGGCATCAATGAAGATCCGGTCACTGGATCGACGCATTGCAGCTTGATTCCGTATTGGTCGAAACGTCTGGGCAAATCCAGTCTGACCGCGTGCCAGCGCTCGGCGCGGGGCGGGGAGTTGTTCTGTCGGCTGGAGGGGGAGCGGGTCAAGATTGGCGGGAATGCGACGCTGGTGGCCAGCGGCACGTTGATCCTCGGTTAAAAGCTGAAAGATCGCAGCCTTCGGCAGCTCCTACAGGGATTGATGTAGGAGCTGCCGCAGGCTGCGATCTTTTGATCTTTAAACTGCGGTGCTGTAGCGGCGGACGCCGTTTTCCACCGCCGGGATTTGTGCCGCGGTACTGCCGCTGGCCTGGAACAGGACCAGGTGTTCGGCGGCAACACGGATGCCCACCTCCGCGCCCACTTGATGATCGGCATGGCTCGGGAAGATCGATTCCAGCTGCGCACCGGTCGGCAGTTGCAGGCGATACAGAGTCGAGGCGCCGAGGAAGGTCTTGCCGACGATCCGCGCTTTCAACCCGCTGTCCGGCGCATAAACGATGTCATCCGGACGCAGCAGTACATCCACCGCACCACCCACCGGCCAGGTGTAGGCCCGGTTGCCGCGCAGTTCACCGAGCTCGGTCTGCACCGATTCCGGGCTGCCGAGCTGGCCGCGAATGAAATAACCCTGACCGATGAAGCTGGCAACAAACGGCGTGGCCGGCTCGTGGTAGAGGTTGTAGGGCGTGTCCCACTGCTCCAGCCGACCTTCCTTGAACACGCCAACGTGATCACTGACGGCGAAGGCTTCTTCCTGATCGTGGGTCACCAGAATCGCACTGGTGCCACGGGCCTTGAGGATGTCGCGCACTTCGTGGCTGAGCTTGCGGCGCAGTTCGCCATCGAGGTTGGAGAACGGTTCGTCGAGCAGCAGCAACTGCGGTTCCGGCGCCAGAGCGCGGGCGAGGGCGACACGTTGCTGCTGGCCGCCGGAGAGTTCGTGCGGGAAACGCTTGCCGAGATTCTTCAGGTTGACCAGTTCCAGCAGCTCATCGGTGACGCGCTCCTTGTTCGGGTGCTTGCGGATGCCGAAGGCGATGTTGTCCGCGACGCTCAGGTGCGGGAACAGCGCGTAGTCCTGAAACACCATGCCGATCCGGCGTTTCTCCGGCGCCAGGGTGAAACCGGCGCTTGAGATGGTCTCGCCGCCGAGGGTGATTTCGCCTTCGTGCACCGGTTCGAAACCGGCGATGGCGCGCAGGGTGGTGGTCTTGCCGCAGCCGGACGAGCCGAGCAGGCAGCCGATGTCACCGGCGTTGAGGTGCAGATTGAGGTTCTGCACCACACGTTGATCTTGATAGCCGCAAGCAAGGTTGCGCAGGTTCAGCAGTAATTCATGGCTCATGCGTGGTGATATGCCGGTTCGACGAGGAACTCGAGCAGGGCCTTCTGTGCGTGGAGACGGTTTTCTGCCTGATCCCAGGCGACGGAGCGCGGGTCATCGAGCAGGTCGAGGCTGATTTCTTCACCGCGGTGCGCCGGCAGGCAATGCATGAACAGCACATCTTCAGCCGCCAGATCGAGCAGGGCGCGGTTCACCTGAAACGGTGCGAACAACTTCAGGCGCTTGGCAGTTTCCTCTTCCTGACCCATCGAAGTCCAGACATCGGTGCTCACCAGATGCGCACCGCGCACGGCGTCTTGCGGATCACGGACGATGGTCACGCGATCGCCTGCACGTGCGACGAATTCAGGGTTGGGCTCATAGCCTTGCGGGCAGGCAACGCGCAACTGGAAGTCGAACTGGATTGCCGCTTCTATATAGCTGTTGCACATGTTGTTGCCGTCGCCGATCCACGCCACGGTCTTGCCCTGGATCGAGCCACGGTGCTCAAGGAAGGTCTGCATGTCGGCCAGCAACTGGCACGGATGCAGGTCATCGGACAAGCCGTTGATCACCGGCACGCGCGAGTTGGCGGCGAATTCGGTCAGGGTGCTGTGGGCAAAGGTACGGATCATCACCGCGTCGAGCATGCTCGACATGACGATGGCGCAGTCGCCGATCGGCTCGCCACGGCCCAGTTGGGTGTCGCGTGGCGAGAGAAAGATCGCCTGGCCACCGAGCTGGATCATGCCGGCCTCGAAGGAGATTCGGGTACGGGTCGAGGATTTCTCGAAGATCATCCCCAGGACGCGGTTTTTCAGCGGCTCGAACAGTACGCCGCGGTTACGCAGGTCCTTGAGCTCAACGCCTCGACGGATCACGCTGACCAGCTCTTCGGGCGTGCAATCCATCAGGGAGAGAAAGTGCCTTGCGCTCATCATTGACTACCTTTTTGCTACAGACCGCAGATGCTCAAAGCCTTGTTTAACGGAACAACGGGCGAGACCTGCGGCGTAAGCCGCACGGGGCGACGAAATAGGGGGAGGCGCGATATTGACACTAAATGTCGCGTTTTTCCAATAGGCTACGGTTTTTGCAGAAATGCGCCGGGGGAAAACAGGGCGAACACTGTGATTTCCGGTCAGTTTTCGAGAGGCCAGCGAGGCATTTGTACACTGGCCCCATCGGGCTTGGCAATCAGGCGCGGCGGGGATGGCACAGCCCTGGTCGGTTTGTGACCCGAGAGCCACCGGTTCGCTTGGTCGGATGCGCAGGTTGAAACATTTGCTAAAGCAAAGTGCTGGGTTATAAATAAATCACGAGCGACGCAGGAAGCCTCCGCATGGAATCGAAAGAAAAACTGTTAATGGAACTGCTGGGCCACACGGCACGCTCATTGACCCACCTCACCGCCTCGATGACCTCGATGTCCTTCGAACTGCTGCGCAGTGAAGATGACGTGGTCAAGGCTGCCAGTCGCCAGATGATCGACCGCATGGCGACCATCAGCGCCGGGCTCGACGAGCACTGGCGACTGATCGGCGAACTCACCGGCGTCCACGTCGCCCACGAGCAGATCGAGACCATCCAGGAAATCCAGCTGGCCGCGCCGCCCCAGCTTCCGGCGAACTGACGCGTCTATCGGCCGGCCTGATGGCCGCCGATTCACAAGACGAACGTCGCTGGCGCTGCACCGGGTCGCGGGCCATAGTTTTGTTCCCGCAGGCGTGATTGCCTGCCCAGAACAAGACAGAGACTGGCCATGACCAAGACTCTCCATCACCGTGCCTGCCACCTGTGCGAAGCCATCTGCGGTCTGACCATCGAGACCACTGAAACCGATGGCAATGTCGCGATCACCTCGATCAAGGGTGACGCGCTCGACACGTTCAGTCGTGGGCACATCTGCCCCAAGGCCGTGGCCCTGCAAGACATCCAGAACGATCCCGACCGCCTGCGCCAGCCGATGCGCCGGGTCGGCAGCGAATGGCTGCCGATCGCGTGGGACGAAGCCTTCGCGCTGGTGGCCGAACGTCTGGCGGCGATTCAGCAGCGTCACGGGCAGAACGCGGTAGCGGTCTATCAGGGCAACCCGAGCGTGCACAACTACGGGCTGATGACCCACAGCAATTATTTCCTCGGCCTGCTGAAGACGCGCAACCGCTTCTCGGCGACTTCGGTCGATCAGTTGCCGCATCACCTGAGCAGTTACCTGATGTACGGCCACGGTTTGCTGTTGCCGATCCCGGACATCGATCACACCGATTTCATGCTGATCCTCGGCGGTAATCCGCTGGCGTCGAACGGCAGCATCATGACCGTGCCGGATGTCGAGAAGCGCCTGAAAGCGATTCAGGCGCGCGGCGGCAAAGTGGTGGTGGTCGATCCCCGGCGCAGCGAAACGGCAGCCATCGCCGATCAGCATCTGTTCGTGCGGCCCGGTGGCGACGCGGCGTTGTTGTTCGGGGTGCTCAACACTTTGTTCAGCGAAGGCCTGACCCGTGACAGTCACTTGCCGGTTGATGGTCTCGATGAAGTGCGCGCAGCTGTCGCCACGTTCACTGCCGAAGCCATGAGCCCGCTGTGCGCCGTTCCCGCTGAACAGATCCGCCAACTGGCCCGGGACTTCGCCGCCGCGCCGAGTGCGGTCTGCTACGGCCGGATGGGCGTTTCCACTCAGGCCTTCGGCACGCTGTGCCATTGGGTCGTGCAGTTGATCAATCTGGTGACTGGCAATCTTGATCGCGTCGGCGGTGCCTTGTGCACCGAGCCGGCGGTGGATCTGGTGGCATCGACCTCGGGCGGGCATTTCAACAAATGGCAGAGCCGCGTGTCCGGGCGGCCCGAGTACGGCGGCGAACTGCCGGTGTCGGCGCTGGCTGAAGAGATGCTCACTGAAGGTGAAGGGCAGATTCGCGCGCTGATCACCGTCGCCGGCAATCCGGTGTTGTCGACGCCGAACGGCCGGCAACTGGAGCAGGCGCTGGACGGTCTGGAGTTCATGCTCAGCATTGATCTGTACATTAACGAAACCACGCGCTACGCCGACTTGATCCTGCCATCGACCTCGGCGCTGGAGAACGATCACTACGACACCACGTTCAACCTGTTCGCGGTGCGCAACGTCACTCGCTTCAACCGCGCGATTCTCGCCAAACCCGAGGGCGCATTGCACGATTGGGAGATCTTTGTCGGCCTGGCCAAGGCGTTTGCCGAGAAGGCCGGCAAGGAACTGAAACCGACGATGCCGCCGGCGAAGATGATCGACATGGGCCTGCGCATGGGGCTGTACGGAGACGCGTCCGAGCAAAAGCTGTCATTGGCGACGTTGTTCGATCATCCACACGGGATTGATCTTGGGGCGTTGAAACCGAATCTTGCAGCTCGCCTCAAAACGCCAGATCAACGGGTGCAGGCTGCGCCGCCGGAAATTCTTGCTGATCTCGCACGCTTTGCGGCCTTGCAGGCGCCGGCCGCCGATGAACTGCTGATGATTGGTCGTCGGCATGTGCGCAGTAACAATTCCTGGATGCACAATTATCATCGTCTGGTGAAGGGCAAGCCACGGCATCAATTGCTGATGCACCCGGATGACCTCGCCAGCCGTGGGCTCAACGATGGTCAGTTAGTTCGCGTCAGCTCGCGGGTAGGGCAGATCGAGGTCGAGGTGCTCGGCAGTCTGGACATGATGAAAGGCGTGGTTAGCCTGCCGCACGGTTGGGGGCATGCGCGGCCAGGTGTGCAAATGGCAATCGCCAGTGGGCAGCCAGGTTCGAGTGCTAATGATCTGACCGATGAGTGTCAGCTTGATGAACTGTCGGGCAACGCCGCGCTCAATGGCGTGCCGGTGACGGTGGCGGCGGCTTGAGCGTGACCGTCGGGGAGACCGAGCATGGCGCTCGGGATTCCGTTACAATGCGTCACCGTGCCGACCCATGAGTCGGAAAGTTCAGCCGAGGTGCTCCATGGATATCATCGAAACGATTAAAGAGCAGATTGCCAACAACACCATTCTGCTTTACATGAAAGGCTCGCCGAATGCCCCGCAGTGTGGCTTCTCCGCGAAAGCTGCGCAGGCTGTGATGGGCTGTGGCGAGAAGTTCGCCTACGTCGACATCCTGCAGAACCCGGAAATCCGCGCCAACCTGCCGAAGTACGCCAACTGGCCGACTTTCCCGCAACTGTGGGTCGGTGGTGAGCTGGTCGGCGGTAGCGACATCATGGCTGAAATGTTCGCCAATGGTGAGCTGCAGACTCTGGTCAAGGAAGCATCGGCCAAGGCTGCTGCGGCCAAGTCCGAAGCCTGATCCGGCGTTCACTCGGCACAGGCTTCTGCTGTAGGAGCTGTCGAGTGAAACGAGGCTGCGATCTTTTGATCTTCAGCCAATAAAAAGCCCCGCACCTCATAAGAGGGCGGGGCTTTTTAGTGCGTTGGAAAAGTTAACCCGAGTTACCGGCGCAATCGAAAAAGATCACAGCCTGCGGCAGCTCCTACTCTTCGCCCATCTGCGATTGCAGGTAGTTCTCGAGACCGACTTTATCGATCAGGCCCAGTTGGGTTTCCAGCCAGTCGATATGCTCTTCTTCGGATTCGAGAATGTCTTCGAGCAGTTCACGGCTGCCAAAGTCGCCAACCGATTCGCAATGGGCGATGGCGGCTTTCAGGTCGGCGTGGCCGGTCTTCTCGATCCGCAGGTCGCACTCGAGCATTTCCCGGGTGTGCTCGCCGATGTGCAGCTTACCCAGATCCTGCACGTTCGGCAGGCCTTCAAGGAACAGGATGCGCTTGATCAGCTTGTCCGCGTGCTTCATCTCGTCGATGGATTCATGGTACTCGTGCTTGCCCAGCTTGTTCAGGCCCCAATCTTCATACATGCGCGCATGCAGGAAGTACTGATTGATCGCGACCAGTTCATTGGCAAGGATCTTGTTGAGATGCTGGATGACTGTAATGTCGCCTTTCATGATGGGAGTCCTGCCCTGTAATAGCTGTATATAAGGCGGAGTTTGAGCTTGGTATTTATAAGTGTCAAACCTAAGTTATTGAATAATAAATGAAATTAAATCTGAATAAGAATGTTTGTGTTCCGCGTCTAGCGTCTAACCGATTGATTTGCGGGCATAAAAAAACCGGACATAAGTCCGGTTCTTCGAAATGGGGGGCAATTACGCGGCAGTAAATTCTACCGGATAGGGGATTGCGGCCTGAGCGGTTTGCAGCTTGGTCAGGGTTTCGCGCACCACTTCCTTGGCAAGGCAGGCACATTTGCCGCATTGACTGGCGACGCCGGTGGCCTGGCGGACTTCTTTGTAGCTGCAGCAACCTTCATAGATCGCTTCGCGGATCTGTCCGTCGGTGACGCCAGTGCAGAGACAAACATACATAAGTGAGAACCGTCGCTGGTTGTGACTCAATTGCGATGGATCTTAATGTTAACGAGAATGATTGTCAAAGTGCTTTCTGAATGGTTTTCGATCGGAAGGCGGGTCACTGACGAACGGTGATTACTGGCGAATTGCCTGGCTCCGAAAATGCTGCCCGGTTATCCGCTTTGGGTAAAAAACCGTTAAGGACAGGCGAAAAACGCAGTGTATGATGGTCGGCCCTTGCGAAGAGGGTTCGTGTCACAGGGCTGTCGCCTCAGGGTGGCAGGCTGGCCCGGACCCTGAACTTCAAGTTATTCACCAGGAGATATCCATGAGCGTACTCGTAGGCAAACAAGCCCCAGACTTCACCGTCCCGGCCGTACTCGGCAATGGCGAGATCGTTGACAGCTTCACCCTGTCCTCGGCCATCAAAGGCAAATACGGCCTGGTGTTCTTCTATCCACTGGACTTCACCTTCGTCTGCCCGTCCGAGCTGATCGCTCTGGACAACCGCATGGCTGACTTCAAGGCGCGCAACGTGGAAGTGGTCGCCGTGTCGATCGACTCGCACTTCACCCACAACGCGTGGCGCAACACCCCGGTCAACAACGGCGGCATCGGCCAGGTGAAATACACCATGGCCGCCGACATGAAGCACGAAATCGCCAAGGCCTACGACGTTGAGTCCGAAGGCGGCGTGGCTTTCCGTGGCGCGTTCCTGATCGACGACAAGGGCGTTGTCCGCTCGCAGATCATCAACGCCCTGCCGCTGGGCCGTAACAGGGAAGAGCTGATCCGTCTGGTCGACGCGCTGCAATTCCACGAAGAGCACGGCGAAGTCTGCCCTGCCAACTGGAAAAAAGGCGACAAAGGCATGAACGCTTCGCCAGAAGGCGTTGCGGCTTACCTGACCGAGAACGCTGCTGCCCTGTAAGGCGCAACGTCGCGGTAAAAAAAAACCGGCCCATGTGGCCGGTTTTTTCATGCGCGGGAAATACCCGACGAGGATCAGTCGTCGAAGTCTTCCCAGCCGCCCATCTGTTTCCAGCGGTTGACGATGCCGCAGAACAGCTCGGCGGTCTTCTCGGTGTCGTAACGCGCCGAATGCGCTTCACGGCCGTCGAAATCGATATCGGCTGCCTGACAGGCCTTGGCCAGAACGGTTTGACCGTAAGCCAGACCGGCCAGTGTCGCGGTGTCGAAGCTGGAGAACGGGTGGAACGGGTTGCGCTTCATGTCCAGACGCGCAACCGCGGCATTCAGAAAACCGAGGTCGAAGCTACTGTTGTGGCCGACCAGGATCGCGCGCTTGCAGCCGTTGGCCTTCAGCGCCTTGCGGATGCCACGGAAGATGTCGGTCAGCGCGGTTTCTTCGCTGACGGCCATGCGCAGCGGATGATCGAGCTTGATCCCGGTGAACTCCAGTGCCGCCGCTTCGATGTTGGCGCCTTCGAACGGCTCGACGCGGAAGAAATAGGTGTGGTCCGGGTAAACAAAACCCTTTTCATCCATGGCGATGGTGGTCGCGGCAATCTCCAGCAAAGCGTCGGTGGCCGAGTTGAAGCCACCGGTCTCTACGTCGACGACAACCGGCAGGTAACCGCGAAAACGTGCTGCCATTGGATGACGGGAACCGCCGCCACCTTGACCGTCCAGTTCGTCGTCGAAATGGTCTTCACTCACGCGTGTTCCTCCAGCAGGCGCCAGCGCAGTTTTTCACCGGCGCGCAGCGGGATAACGTTCAGCTCGCCGAATGGCAGGCTGGTCGGGGCGGTCCATTCTTCACGAACCAGGGTGATGCGATCGGTGTTGGCTGGCAGGCCGTAGAAACGCGGACCGTTGAGGCTAGCGAACGCTTCGAGCTTGTCCAGTGCATTACGCTGCTCGAACGCTTCGGCATACAACTCGATAGCGGCATACGCGGTGTAGCAGCCGGCGCAGCCGCAGGCGGCTTCCTTGGCGTGCTGGGCGTGCGGTGCCGAGTCGGTACCGAGGAAGAACTTGGCGCTGCCGCTGGTGGCGGCGTCAAGCAGGGCTTCCTGATGGGTATTGCGCTTGAGAATCGGCAGGCAATAGAAATGCGGCCGGATCCCGCCCACCAGCATGTGGTTGCGGTTGTACAGCAGGTGATGCGCGGTGATGGTCGCGCCGACGTTGGCCGAAGCCTCGTTGACGAACTGCACGGCGTCGCCGGTGGTGATGTGTTCGAACACCACTTTGAGCGTCGGGAAACGCTCTACGACACGGCGCATGTGCTCATCGATGAAAATCTTTTCGCGGTCGAAAACGTCGACATCGCCACGGGTGACCTCGCCGTGGATCAGCAGCGGCATGCCGACTTCGGCCATGGCTTCCAGCGCCGGGAAGATTTTGTCGATGCTGGTGACTCCGGAATCGGAGTTGGTGGTGGCGCCGGCCGGGTACAGCTTGGCGGCGTGCACGAAACCGCTGGCCTTGGCCTCACGAATTTCTTCGGGCTGGGTGCGGTCGGTGAGGTACAGCACCATCAGCGGTTCGAAGCGACTGCCGGCCGGGCGGGCAGCGAGAATCCGCTGGCGGTAGCCGTCGGCTTCAGCGGCGTTGCGCACCGGTGGTACCAGGTTGGGCATGATGATGGCGCGGCCAAAGGTGCGCGCCACATCGGCAACGGTATTGGTCAACACGGCACCATCGCGAAGATGAATGTGCCAGTCGTCGGGACGCAGCAGGGTCAGGCGGTCGGACATGAGGGGATTCCAGGCGGGTCAAACTGAGGGGAATGCTACCGGAAAAGACTCTTGCAGGCACTCGCTATCAAGTTTTGCAGGATCCTTCCGATATCCCGTAGGTATGCCGTAAACATAGTGTGAATCGGTCTTTGTGTTACAGAAGCCAATGGAGCCTCCCGTGCGCCAGCGATATTTAGCCTTGCTCAGTGTGTTTGCCAGCCTCCCCGCGATGGCGCTCACCTACCAGACGCGTCTGGAGAACATTGAGTGGACGGTCGAGGGCGACAAGTTCGAGTGCCGCCTGACCCAGCCGATCACCGATTTCGGCTCGGGCCAGTTCGTGCGCAAGGCCGGCGAGCAGGCGATATTCCGCCTCAATGCCTACAACGCCATGCTCGGTGGCGGTTCGGCGACCTTGCTCGCGGCGGCAGCGCCATGGCAGCCGGGGCGCAACGACATCAACCTGGGCAGCGTCAGGATCGGCACCGGCAACGTGCTGTTCAACAGCTCACAATCCCAGGCCGGCGGGCTGATCAGCGGTCTGCTCGATGGTCGCAGCCCGGTGGTGCGCCGTGCGTCCGGCGATGGCCGGGTTTCGGAAGTGCGTCTGCTGCCGGTGAAGTTCAGCAAAGCGTTCAATGATTACCAGACGTGTGTGGCGAAGTTGCTGCCGCAGAATTTCGATCAGGTGAAACAATCGCAGATCGGCTTCCCCGGCGAAGGCACCGATCTGGATGCTGCCGCCAAAGCCAAGCTGCAGGTGATGCTCGAGTTCATGAAGGCCGATCCGACGGTCAATCACATCGAACTGGATGGCTATTCCGACAACAGCGGCAACCGTCTGACCAACCGTGAACTGTCGCGCCGTCGCGCGTTGGCAGTGGTCGACTTCTTCAAGGCCAATGGCATCGCCGAAGCGCAGATAACCGTGCGTTTCCACGGCGAGCAATACCCGCTGGTGCCGAACAACAATGCGGCCAACCGGGCGAAGAATCGCCGGGTCAGCGTGAAACTCGCGCGAGTGGCACCCACCACCGCGCCAGCGCCACAAGCCAGTACGCCAGCCAACGCTGCGGCGACTTCCTGACCCGCCGGTCATCGTCGCGCTCTCGACAGATTCTGTCGCTTTGTCGTCTTAAGCTGTCGCGCCTCTGTAAATTCTCGGATTTGAGCGGTAGACTCCTCGGCTTTCCGTAGAACCCCGTGGAGTGATGGCATGGCGGACGTAAACAAGGTCGTTCTGGCGTATTCCGGCGGCCTGGACACTTCGGTGATCCTCAAGTGGCTGCAGGATACTTATAACTGTGAAGTGGTGACCGTCACCGCTGACCTGGGTCAGGGCGAAGAGGTCGAGCCGGCACGCGCCAAGGCTCAGGCCATGGGCGTCAAAGAAATCTACATCGACGACCTGCGCGAAGAATTCGTGCGTGATTTCGTGTTCCCGATGTTCCGCGCCAACACCGTTTACGAAGGCGAGTACCTGCTGGGTACTTCCATCGCACGTCCGCTGATCGCCAAACGCCTGATCGAAATCGCCAACGAAACCGGCGCTGACGCCATTTCCCATGGCGCCACCGGCAAGGGCAACGACCAGGTGCGTTTCGAACTGGGTGCCTACGCGCTCAAGCCAGGCGTGAAAGTGATTGCGCCATGGCGTGAGTGGGACCTGCTGTCGCGCGAGAAACTGATGGATTACGCCGAGAAGCACGCGATCCCGATCGAACGTCACGGCAAGAAGAAGTCCCCGTACTCGATGGACGCCAACCTGCTGCACATCTCCTATGAAGGCGGCGTGCTGGAAGAGACCTGGACCGAGCACGAAGAAGACATGTGGCGTTGGACCGTCTCCCCGGAGAAGGCTCCCGACACCCCGCAATACCTGGAACTGACCTACCGTAACGGCGACATCGTTGCGCTGGACGGCGTCGAAATGACTCCGGCCACCGTACTGGCAACGCTGAACAAGATCGGTGGCCAGCACGGTATCGGCCGTCTCGACATCGTCGAAAACCGTTACGTGGGCATGAAGTCCCGTGGCTGCTACGAAACCCCGGGCGGCACCATCATGTTGCGCGCGCACCGCGCCATCGAATCGATCACCCTGGACCGCGAAGTCGCTCACCTCAAAGACGAGCTGATGCCGAAATACGCCAGTCTGATCTACACCGGCTACTGGTGGAGCCCGGAGCGTCTGATGCTGCAACAGATGATCGACGCTTCGCAGGTCAACGTGAACGGTGTGGTTCGCCTGAAGCTGTACAAAGGCAACGTGATCGTTACCGGCCGCAAGTCCGACGATTCGCTGTTCGACGCCAACATCGCGACCTTTGAAGAAGACGGCGGCGCTTACAACCAGGCCGACGCGGCGGGCTTCATCAAGCTCAACGCGCTGCGCATGCGCATTGCCGCGAACAAGGGCCGCAAGCTGTTCTAAGCCTCGCGGACCCGTGAAGAAATGGCGGCTTGTCACAGTGACAAAGCCGCCATTTTTTTTCCTGTGTGTCCGGCCCGACTCTGGAGCGTTGGTCGGTACGGTCAATTTCAGTATTTTTTCGAATGTCCACTTCAGGCATCAACTCTGCGTTTCATACGCCTCTTAATACCGTAGTACTTTGCGCGGTCACGTTGTAGGCAATGAAAATTTTGGCACCCCCGTTTTTTTTCGATTGCTTGATAAGACTGGGGGTGATTTTTTTGAGCAAAACACCGGACGCCGAATCGGTCAAAAAAACCACCACCTTGGCCGATTGCCCGCCAAGGTGCGGGAAGTGTTCAGCCAGGATGTTGAACGCCTGCGCGCTGCTCATCGGGCGTACATCTATCGCACGCAATGTGCCCATGGGTTTGGGCAGTTGAATGTTGTGCTCAATCCAGAGGCGCTCCGAACAGGACTTGCCTGTGCCGTCCAGATAGCGACGCCCCGGATCAGTATTGTGTGCAGGCAACGTCCATTGCAGACCGTTTGAAGTTGCTGTCCCGTCTGGCGCAGCACAAGCGCCTGGTGTAGGCGCACACGGTGTGGGTTCGGCCGGTTTCAACTCGTCAAAGACTTGCAGAAAACTGTCGTCATTGTCGAAGTCCGAGGGGGCATACAATGATCGGTAGTTGAAATTGAGCGTTAAAAAAAATAGCAGCAGCAAGTAAAACGGGAAACTGATCAGGAACCAGACATAAACTTCTCTTTCGTCGCTATCAAGAAAGGGTAAGGAAATGGCTGCCGATGACTCGGAAATAAATGCAAATATCGTAATTACAGTCATGGGATTGGTTATTCTCTTTCTGATTTTTATCATGGCGTTTGCTCATTAGGTGTGTATTCCATTGTGTTTGTTGAATGGTTTTTGTGTGGGTGAGGTTTTGCGTTTGATGCTATTTTTTATATTAAAAGAAATCCGTTGGGTAGAAGTATCTTGTTTCAGATGTTGATTTGTTAAAGTGTGCAGATGGTTTTTTCTATCTTCTTGGCAATTGATTGGTTATCTGATTTTTTCAGGATGTCGTTAATGCGCAGTCATGCAATGACAGCGCTTTTTCAGACTTTTGCTGGGCGTGCCACTCGGAGGCGTCGCCAGGCATGGCCTCAAGGGCGTAGTATTTTTCACGTCGAAGTCGCTATCAGAGAAACAGTTGGCGCACGCCAATATCATCGGTGTCAGGTTTTTTGTAGGAATAATCTTTTTTTGTTGTAGGGAATGTCTTTGGCTGGGAGTGCGATGGAACTCTCTTGTGCCATGTCGGAAGTGACTAGGCTATTGTGCGGATTCTAAAAATTCGAACAGCGAAACTGGACTTGCCCATGAATAAAGTGCTGATCGTGGATGATCACCCCGTCATTCGTCTTGCTGTGCGTATGCTGATGGAACGTCATGGCTACGAAGTTATTGCCGAAACAGATAATGGCGTGGACGCGTTACAACTTGCTCGTGAACAGATGCCGGATATCGTTATTCTGGATATTGGAATTCCCAAGCTTGACGGCCTGGAAGTTATCGCGCGTCTGAACTCGACACCGATGCCCTTGAAAGTTCTGGTGCTGACTTCCCAGGCACCGGGACATTTTTCGATGCGCTGCATGCAGTCGGGTGCGGCGGGATATGTCTGTAAACAACAGGATCTGACTGAATTGCTCAGTGCGATCAAAGCCGTACTGTCCGGGTACAGCTATTTTCCAAACCAGGCCCTGCATACTGTGCGGACCAGTCTGGGCAATGCCAGTGAAGCCGATATGGTGGACCGTCTTTCCGGCCGGGAAATGATGGTGTTGCAGCAATTGGCGCGGGGCAAGACCAACAAGGAAATTGCCGACGGCATGTTTCTCAGCAACAAGACGGTCAGCACGTACAAGACGCGTCTGTTATTGAAGCTCAATGCCCGGTCGCTGGTGGATCTGATTGAGTTGGCGCAACGTAACGGACTGGTCTGATGATCCTGATTGCCGAGGAATCATGGGCCACTCAGTGTCGGATTTCCCAGACAGTAAAAAGCCTCCGGTTCGGGAGGCTTTCAAGTGTCAGAGGTCAAAATCGTAATCAGCCAATTGCTTTTGCAGTCGGCGCTCCTCAAGCAGGTTATCGATGGTGCGACGTTTGCTCAGATTGGTCTTGGCAACCTCGACCACCGGTTCGGCGTCGTCGGTTTCCACAGCGGTAAAATCGTCATCTACGTCCAGTTGTTCTTTGCTGTCAGTCATAAGGTGAACTCCAGGCTAAGACTGCCTTTGGCGCTCCTTATATCGATATTCCTGCTGCGGGTAAAAAAGATTTTTTCAATCGACGAATCAATTATTCCAATAGCCAATCAATCGTCCGAAGTTTTGTGTTTGTACTCGCACAAATCTTCGATCCGGCAGCTGCCACAGCGGGGCTTGCGCGCCAGACACACATAGCGACCGTGCAGAATCAGCCAGTGGTGAGAATCCAGCAGGTAGTCTTTTGGCACAAACTTCATCAGCTTGTTTTCCACTTCAACCACATTTTTACCCGGGGCAATGCCGGTGCGGTTGCTCACGCGAAAAATGTGCGTGTCGACCGCCATGGTCAACTGACGGAAAGCGGTATTGAGGACCACGTTGGCCGTCTTGCGGCCGACGCCGGGCAGCGCCTCCAGTTCTTCGCGCGTCTGCGGGACTTCGCCATTGTGCAGCTCGACCAGCATGCGGCAGGTCTCGATCACGTTTTTCGCTTTGCTGTTATAGAGGCCGATGGTCTTGATGTATTCGGACAGTCCTTCGACGCCCAGCGCGTGGATCGCTGCCGGGGTATTGGCCACCGGAAACAGTTTGGCCGTGGCCTTGTTGACGCCGACGTCGGTTGATTGCGCCGAAAGAATGACCGCAATCAACAACTCGAACGGCGAGGAATAGGCCAGTTCGGTCTTCGGCTCGGGATTGTCCTCATGAAGTCTGCGGAAGATTTCCAGACGTTTTGCGGCATTCATGGATGATGTGTTTCCTTGGAGGTAGCGTTCGAGCGGGTCCAGGCCTGGCGGGCGGCGAGCAGTAGTCCGAGCAGGATGAAGGCGCCGGGAACCAGGGTGAGCAAGTGCAGCCCGTCGCTGAACAGAATCAGGCCTTGCCAGTGCTCAGACAGGCCACGACCGATGTGGCCCTGACCGAACAGTTCACGCAGCGCAGCCAGCGCGAGTAGCAGTGCGCTCGACAGGACAAAAAACTTCAGGCATTCGGTCAGCGCCTGACGAAAGAATCCATTGTATTCCAGCACCACACACTGCAAGGCGATCAGCCCGGTATAGATTCCGAGTGATTGTTGCCACTGCAACGCCCAACGCTGCGCGAGGATATTGGCACAACTGGTCAGGGTGGCGGCCAGCAGCAGACTGGCGAGTATCAGGTTGCTGTCAGACAGTCGCGAGCGCAATGGAGCGATACATACGCCGTAAACCGCCACGACGGCGCCCGACATCAGCAGCATGCCCAGCGCGCCAGCCAGTGTCGTACTGGTGCCAAGTAGCAGAACCAGCAACAAGGCATTCGTCAGGTTCACCGGTCGGTTCATGATCCGCCCCCGAGCAAGGTTGCGCGGTGCTCATCAAAGTAGCGCAGGGCGTCATGGATGGCATTGACGGTGGCCCGGGATGTAATGGTGGCTCCCGCCAGTTGATCGAACTGTCCCTGATCTTTTTTCAGTGCCCAGCCTGCGTCGTCAGGTGCATTGCGCGACTTGCCGGTGAATGTCGCCAACCAGGGGTTCGGCCAGTCGCCGATAAGTCCGCCGAGCGCCGGCGTTTCGTAGTGCCGCAGGGTTTTTACCCCCAGCAGTCTGCCGTTGGCATCGATGGCGATCAGCAGTTCGATAACGCCGGCATAGCCCTCGGTTTGCGAGCGCAACAACACTGCCGCCGGCTGCCCGAGTCTGGTAGCGCGGT
This sequence comes from Pseudomonas sp. NPDC088414, assembly GCF_044753325.1. Classification (NCBI taxonomy): domain Bacteria; kingdom Pseudomonadati; phylum Pseudomonadota; class Gammaproteobacteria; order Pseudomonadales; family Pseudomonadaceae; genus Pseudomonas; species Pseudomonas sp. NPDC088414. The sequence goes on from NZ_JBIVMY010000007.1 coordinate 106,033, forward strand.
AGCCTGCCAGCAGGGTGCTGTGGCTCAACGTCATATCAGTCAACGCCAGCGGCTGTTCCAGTGGCTGGTTGTCGTAGGCATCGGCTGCGAGTACATCCAGCAGCTTGCGGCTGTCGAGCAAGCGTTGCTCGCTGGCAATCTGCGGCGCACTGGCGCGCTGCACCACATAAGTCAGGCCGAGACCGGCGCCAGTCATCAGTACAAGCGTCACGACTGCAGCCACGCGGTTCATGATTGCACCTGCGTCTGGCGGGCAGCGGCAAAACGTTCCAGAGCCGGTACACACAGATTCATCAGCAACACCGCAAACGCAACACCGTCCGGGTAGCCGCCCCAGGTGCGGATCAGGTAGGTCAGCAAGCCGACACCCACGCCGAACAGCAGTCGGGCCAACGCACTTTTGGCGCCGGATACTGGTTCGGTAATGATGAAAAATGCACCGAGCATGGTTGCGCCGCTCAGCAGATGAAACAGCGGTGAGCCGTGGGAATCAGAACCCGAACCGTTCCAGCAGAGCAGGCTGACGACAAACAGGCTGGCCAACATGCCAACTGGCGCTTGCCAGGCAATCACCCGGCGTTGCAATAAAACCAGTCCACCGGCGAGAAACGCCAGATTGATCCACTCCACACCGCGTCCACCGAAACGCCCGAACGCCGGATTGGCCGCGAACAATTCATCGATGGTCAGGCTTTTGTTGATGCGCAGGCTGTCCAGCGCGGTGGCCTGAACCCAGGCGTCCGGGACCTGACCAAGATTCAAGACGTGTGCAAAAGCGGTCTGCAGATTCATGCCATGCGCCGGCCAGTGGGTCATTGGCTGCGGGAACAGCAGCATCGCCAGGGCGAAACCGAGCATGGCCGGGTTGAACGGGTTCTTGCCGACGCCACCGTATAAATGCTTGCCGAACAGCAGCCCCGAAGCCACCGCACTAACGGTCAGCCACCACGGGCAATACGGCGGCAGCGCAGCGGCCAGCAGTGCCGCGCTGACCAGTGCGCTGCCATCACTGAGCGTTGGTTGCAAAGGTTGTCGACGCAGGCGGGCGACGCCAGCCTCGATCAGCAGCGCGGTGCTCGCCGCCAGGATCAGGTTGATCAACACGCCCCAGCCGTAAAACCAGAACAACGCCAACAGCCCCGGCAGCGTGGCCAGCAGCACCTGCTTCATCGCCTGTTGCAGGCGATCATCCGGTGCTTCACGGGGCGACATGATCTTGCACCTGCCGCTCGGCGTCTTGCAGGCGCGCGCGGGCCTTGTCGAGGATGTCGTCCGGCGTGTCGGCGCGGCGCTCGAGTTTGCTCAGGTCGGCACGGGCGTAGGCCAGTTCGGTTTTCAACTGACGGAGCTGGCTGTCGATCGGACGTTTTTCCACACGCATCAGATCCGGTACAGCCTGCTCGCTCGCGGCTTCGGCAGCGTGAAGGGCTTGCTCGGCATCACGCAAGGCCTGTTCCAGCGTGGCGATCTGTTCCGGCGGCGCCTCGGCAGTCTGAGCCTTTTTCAGTTCGGCGCGGCGCATGGCCAACTGGATTTTCGCCCGCTTCAGGTCGGCGTCTTTCGCCGGAGCCGGGGCCGCAGCGGCTGGAGCGGTGGCGGCGCTGCTTTCGAGTTTCGCCAACGCCTGTTCGGCGGCTTCAAACTGCTGTTGCAACACGATCAGTTGCGATTGCTGTTCGAAGGTCGGCGGATGGCCGAAGGCTTTCAGCGATTTGTGCAGTTGCGCGCGACTCATGGCGACATCGATCTTGGCTTTTTTCAGCGCGGCGTCGGCGGTCGCGGCTTTCTGCGCGCGCACCCGTTCCAGAGCGGCCTGCACCGGATCGAGAGTGGCCACCGCCGGTTGCGCTGAGCGCTGCGCCCGGGCTTCGCGCTCAGCCTGTTTCTGCTGTTCCTCGCGTTGCAGGCGGGCGTTGCGGCGTTCAAACCGCTGGCGCGCATGATCGCGTTTGGCCGCGCGTGCGCGCTGTTCTTCAAGGCTGGATGCCAGGCCACCGACCACCGGCAATGTGCCGAGCGGCAGTGGATGCATCTCGATGCAGTCCACCGGGCACGGCGCCACGCACAGGTCGCAACCGGTGCATTCGTCGATCAGTACGGTGTGCATCAGTTTCGCCGCGCCGACGATGGCGTCGATCGGGCAGGCCTGGATGCACTTGGTACAGCCGATACACTCAGCCTCGCGAATGTACGCCACTTGTGGCGGTGCCGAGCCACGGCTGACGTCCAGCTCCAGCACCGGCACGTTCAACAGTTCTGCCAGGGCGGCGACGGTTTCGTCACCGCCGGGCGGGCACTTGTTGATCGGTTCGCCATCGACGATGCCTTGCGCATAGGGCTTGCAGCCGGGGTGGCCGCACTTGCCGCATTGGGTCTGCGGCAGGAGGGCATCGATGAGTTGAATCAGACTCATGTTTTGATCAGTCCACTGAATCCGAGAAAAATCACTGCGATCAGTCCGGCGCCGATCAGGTCGATCGGCAAGCCGCGAAAGGGCAGGGGAATGTCATTGTCCGCCGTGCGTTCACGCAAATCGTTGAACAGGCTCAGCACCAGCCAGAAACCCAGCCCGGCGCCGATGCTCAGCGCTGTTGCTTGCAGCAGGCCGCGATCATTTTGCGCATTGATCAAGGCCAGCCCCAGTACACCGGCATTACCGAGCAACAGTGGCCACAGTCCGTCAAACGGCCAGTCAGGCAGCGCACGCGCCAACAGTTTCAGCAGCGGCGCGATCAGCAGCACGCTGAGCGGCAGGAACACAAACAGCTGCAGGGCCTGCAGTTGCAGCGGCACCAGTAGCCAGTGCCAGAGCACGTAACCGACAACGCCGACGCTCAGCATCAGGCACGCCGTCGCCAGCCCTAGCGCATGCACCTGGCGCCGACTGCCGGCCAGCAACGGATCGACGCCCAGCGGCCAGTGCAACACGAAGTTGTTGAGCAGGGCGGCACTGATCAGCGTAAGCGCAAGTTCGGTCATGGTTCTGCCGGCAGCAACGGGCGGGTGTCACTTAAGGTTAGGCATTATCCGGCACCCGCGATGGGTGGGCCAGATATGAAAAATCCCACAGGCCTGCGGAACATGCCTGTGGGATTGTTTTACCGCTGGGCCTTACTTGATGCGTTGACCCGGCTTGGCGCCGCTGTCCGGGCTCAGCAGGTAGATTTCTTCACCGCCAGGGCCGGCCGCCATCACCATGCCTTCGGAAATGCCGAACTTCATTTTCCGTGGCTTGAGGTTGGCGATCATCATGGTCAGGCGACCGTCGAGTTTCGACGGGTCCGGGTAAGCGCTCTTGATCCCGGAGAATACGTTGCGCTGCTCGTCACCGATGTCCAGGGTCAGGCGCAGCAGCTTGTCGGCACCTTCCACGTGTTCAGCCTTGACGATCAGCGCGACGCGCAGGTCGACAGCAGCAAAAGTGTCGAAGTCGATTTCCGGCGACAGCGGATCCTTGGCCAGTTCGCCGTTGCCCGCAGGGGCGGTTGCACCGGTGTCGGTCTGGCTGGCGGTCAGGTCTTCTTTCGAGGCGTCGGTCATGGCTTGCACTTTTACCGGGTCGATGCGGGTCATCAACGGCTTGAATTCGTTCAGCTGATGGTTGGCCAGCAGCGTGGTGTGGTCGTTCCAGGTCAATGGGGCGACGTTGAGGAAGGCCTCGGCGTCGGCGGCCAGCAGCGGCAGCACCGGTTTGAGGAAGATCACCAACTGGCGGAACAGGTTGATGCCAGTGGCGCAGATCGCCTGGACTTCATCCTGCTTGCCTTCCTGCTTGTTCAACGACCATGGGGCCTTGTCGGCGATCCAGGCGTTGGCGCGGTCGGCCAGGGCCATGGTTTCACGCATGGCGCGGGCGAAGTCGCGGGCCTCATAGGCGTCGGCAATGCTTGGCGCCGCGGCGAGGAACGCTTCGGTCAGCTCTGGCGCGGCATTGTTGTCGACCAGCAGGCCGCCGTTGCCTTTGTGGATGAAACCGGCGCAACGGCTGGCGATATTGACCACTTTGCCGACCAGGTCGGAGTTGACCTTCTGCACGAAGTCTTCGAGGTTCAGGTCGAGGTCATCGACGCCACGGCCCAGTTTGGCCGCGTAGTAGTAGCGCAGGTATTCCGGCGACAGGTGATCCAGGTAGGTGCGAGCCTTGATGAAGGTGCCACGGGACTTGGACATCTTCTGGCCGTTGACGGTCAGGTAGCCGTGCACGTTGATCCCGGTCGGCTTGCGGAAACCGGCGCCTTCGAGCATGGCAGGCCAGAACAGGGCGTGGAAGTTGACGATGTCCTTGCCGATGAAATGGTACAGCTCGGCGGTGGAGTCCTTGCCCCAGAACGCGTCGAAGTCCAGCTCCGGCGTGCGGTTGCACAGGTTCTTGAAGCTGGCCATGTAACCGATCGGCGCATCCAGCCACACATAGAAATACTTGCCCGGCTCGTCCGGGATCTCGAAGCCGAAGTACGGCGCATCGCGGGAGATGTCCCACTGTTGCAGGCCGGCGTCCAGCCACTCGGCGATCTTGTTGGCGACGGCGTCCTGCAGGGTGCCGCTGCGGGTCCAGGTCTGCAGCATCTGCTGGAAATCTGGCAGTTTAAAGAAGAAGTGCTGGGAATCCTTGAGCACCGGGGTGGCGCCGGAGATCGCCGACTTCGGATCCTTCAGATCGGTCGGGGCGTAGGTCGCACCGCATTTTTCGCAGTTGTCGCCGTACTGGTCTTCAGTGCCGCATTTCGGGCAGGTGCCCTTGATGAAGCGGTCGGCCAGGAACATTTTCTTTTCCGGGTCGAAATACTGAGTGATCGAACGCTGGGCAATGTGCCCGGCATCACGCAGTTTCAGGTAGATCTGGCTCGACAGCTCACGGTTTTCTTCAGCGTGAGTGGAGTGGAAATTGTCGAAATCGACCAGGAACTCGGCAAAGTCGGCGCTGTGTTCAGCCTGCACGTTGGCGATCAGTTGTTCCGGGGTGATGCCTTCCTTTTCCGCGCGCAGCATGATCGCCGAACCGTGGGCGTCGTCGGCGCAGACATAAATGCATTGATTGCCGCGATGCTTCTGGAAGCGCACCCACATATCGGTCTGGATGTATTCCAGCATATGGCCAAGGTGAATCGAACCGTTGGCGTAGGGCAGGGCGCTGGTGACGAGGATCTTGCGTGGTTCGGACATGTGGGGCTTCGCTACTTGATGAAACGGAGGTCGGCCACTATAAAGCGCTGGCGCATATTTTTCACCCTGTGCACCTGTTTCCGGATGCGGCCACTGCAATAACCGGATGGACTGACTGCAATACATTGTGGCGAGGGAGCTTGCTCCCGCTGGGTGGCGAAGCCGCCCCATCCGGCAATGGCAGATAGACCAGATCAATCGGATCGCGACTGCTGCGCAGTCGAGCGGGAGCAAGCTCCCTCGCCACAAAGTCGAGTCGACGCATAAATCGCCTGACCACAAATCAATCTGCGGGGTACGATACCCGCCATCTTTTCCCAGTCTTGTTAACGGAGTTGCCCATGAGTGCCGTCACTCGCGCAGCGGTGGAAGCCGTCCTCAGCCAATACACCGACCCCTACCTGAACCAGGACCCGGTCAGCGCCGGTTGCGTGAAACACATCGAGATCGATGGCGACCGCGTGAAGGTTCAGATGGAAATCGGCTACGCCGCCGGTCTGTTCAAGAGCGGCTGGGCACAGTTGCTGCAGCTGGCCATCGAAAATCTTGATGGGGTGACGATCGCCAGGGTCGAGGTCAACAGCGTAATCGCCGCGCACAAGGCCCAGGCACAGATCCCGGGTCTGGCCAACGTCAAGAATGTGGTCGCGGTGGCCTCGGGCAAGGGCGGTGTGGGCAAGTCGACCACCGCGGCCAACCTTGCGCTGGCGCTGGCCCGTGAAGGCGCCAAGGTCGGCATTCTCGACGCCGACATCTATGGCCCGAGCCAGGGCATCATGTTCGGCATCCCCGAGCGCACCCGCCCCGAGGTCAAGGATCAGAAGTGGTTCGTGCCGCTCAAGGCCCACGGCGTGGAAGTCATGTCGATGGCGTTCCTGACCGACGACAACACGCCGATGGTCTGGCGCGGGCCGATGGCCTCCGGTGCGCTGCTGCAACTGGTTACGCAAACCGCGTGGGGCGATCTGGATTATCTGGTGATCGACATGCCGCCAGGCACCGGCGACATCCAGCTGACCCTGGCGCAGAAAGTCCCGGTGGCCGGCGCGGTGATCGTCACCACGCCGCAGGATCTGGCGCTGCTCGACGCGCGCAAAGGCGTGGAAATGTTCCGCAAGGTCAACATTCCGGTGCTGGGCGTGGTGGAAAACATGGCGGTGCATATCTGCTCGAACTGCGGACATGCCGAGCATCTGTTCGGTGAGGGCGGCGGCGAGAAGCTGGCGACCCAATATGGTGTCGAGCTGCTGGCCTCGCTGCCGCTGTCGATGCTGATCCGCGAGCAGGCCGATGGCGGCAAGCCAACGGTGATCGCCGAACCGGACAGCCAGATCGCCATGGTCTATCAGGAACTGGCCCGCCACGTCGGCGCGCGCATTGTGTTGCAGGAAGCGGCGACACCGGCGATGCCGAACATCAGCATCAGTGACGATTGATCAATCGGTAACGCTGAAAACCTGTAGGAGTGAGCCTGCTCGCGATAGCGGATTAACATTCAACGCAAATGTTGAATGAATGACCGCAATCGCGAGCAGGCTCACTCCTACAGTTGGTTTTGAGGTGGCGCTTAGATCCGCAACCCGCCATCCATCTCCAGAATCCGCCCGGTGTAGTAGTCGTTCTCGAAGATATACGCCGCCGAATGGGCGATCTCTTCCGGCTTGCCCATGCGCTTGAGCGGAATACCCGAGGTCATCTTCTCCAACGCTTCCGGCTTCATGCCCAGGGTCATCTCGGTTTCGATGAAGCCCGGTGCAATGCCCGCCACGCGAATGCCGTAACGCGCCAGTTCCTTGGCCCAGGTCACGGTGGCGGCGGCCACGCCAGCCTTGGCGGCGGAATAGTTGGTCTGGCCGACGTTACCGGCGCGGGAGATCGACGAGATGTTGATGATCGCGCCGCTGTTTTTCAGCTCGACCATTTTCGCCGCCACTTCACGGGTGCACAGGAACACGCCGGTCAGGTTGACGTCGATGACCGCCTGCCACTGGGCCAGGCTCATCTTGGTCATTTCGCCATCCTTGACCTTGAGCAGCAGGCCGTCACGCAGGATCCCGGCGTTGTTGATCAGGCCATGGATCGCGCCGAAATCTTCGGCGACCTGCGCGACCATGTGCTCGACCTGTTCTTCATTGGCCACGTTGCACAGATAGCTGCGCGCCTCGACGCCCTTGGCCTTGCAGGCGGCCACCGCGTCATCGAGTTTTTCCTGATTGAGGTCGACCAGCGCGAGCTTCGCGCCTTTGCCGGCGAAATACTCGGCCATGGAACGGCCCAAACCCTGGCAACCGCCGGTGATAATGATTACTTTGTCGTTGAGTTGCATTCGCATGCCCCGATAGCCGGTCTGAGTGGTTTTTGTTATTGGCGACGCTCGATCTGCACATGAGCATTGCCCGATGGCGTGACCGGGACTTATCCCCAGGCGCCTGTCCGTTTTTTCGACGGATTCTATTTAAGGAGTCATAAATTGAGCGTTGAAGCGGCCAAGAATGCCCGAGAATTGCTTCTCAAGGAATACCGTGGCGTATTGTCCACCCACTCCAAATCGATGCCCGGTTTCCCGTTCGGCTCGGTGGTGCCGTATTGCCTGGATGAGCAGGGCCGTCCGCTGATCCTGATCAGCCGCATCGCCCAGCACACCCACAACCTGCAGAAAGATTCGAAATGTTCGCTGCTGGTAGGTGAGCGCGAAGCCGACGACGTGCAGGCCGTTGGTCGCCTGACCTATCTGGCCGAGGCACAAAAGCTCGAAGCCCCGGCTGTCATCGAAGCTGCCGCCGAGCGTTATTACCGGTATTTCCCCGACTCGCAGAACTACCACAAGGCCCACGACTTCGATTTCTGGGTGCTCAATCCGGTGCGTCACCGCTACATCGGCGGTTTCGGTGCGATTCACTGGGTCGATCAACTGACCTTGGCCAACCCGTTCGCCGGCAAGGCGGAAATCAGCATGGTCGAGCACATGAACAGCGATCACGCCAAAGCCATCGCCCACTACGTGGAGCTCAGCGGGCTGCCGAAAACCCTGCCGGCGCAACTGGCCGGAATCGACAGCGAAGGCATGCACTTGCGCATCGGCCAGGCGTTGTACTGGCTGCCGTTTCCAGCGCCTTGTCATACGCCGATACAAGTGCGCGAAGCCTTGGTTTCTCTGGCTCACGCCGAGGTCTGGCCAAAAAATGCGGTGGCCGACGCTTGAATTCACGAAAGGGCGACGTCATCTAAGGCTTACTGCAAGGCATTTCTTGCGTTGAGGAATCTTTGATGCGCCCTTTTTTGTTGCTCTTTCTGCTGTTTCCGGTGCTGGAGCTGTTCGTATTCGTCAAAGTGGCAGGGGCGATCGGGTTTTTCCCGGCCCTGCTGCTGATCATTCTCGGCTCGATGTTCGGTGTGTTCGTACTGCGCGTCGCCGGTCTGGCCACGGCACTGCGTGCCCGTGAAAGCCTGAATCGCGGTGAGTTGCCCGCACAGACCATGCTTGAAGGCTTGATGCTCGCCTTGGCCGGTGGCCTGTTGATCCTGCCGGGCTTCATCAGCGACGTGGTCGGTCTGATGATGCTGCTGCCGTTTACCCGTCGCCTGCTGGCGAACAAGATGCGCCAGCGCGCCGAAGAACAGGCAATTCGTCAGCGTGCCTTCGCCGACGACCTGCAACCCCGTGGCGGTCCTGCACCGCGTCAGCCTCTGGGCCGCGAGGGTGATGTGATCGAAGGCGAGTTCGAACATCGCGACAGCAAATAACCGCTGCATCGACACGGCACCTTCGGGTGCCGTTTGTTTATGCGCGGCATTCAAGGGCTAAATCGATGAAAAATTTTCTGCCCCCGCCCTTGTAATAAGCTTATGCGCCCTTATGTATCGGTCACCGAAAGGTTTCCGGCGTTGAGCCGGACAGACTTCCGCGGTTCGCTCGACGAACCGCAACCGGCGCAGGCCGGATTCGTTAAACCCGCCGGGACTACACCGGCCGATGAAAACCACAATTAGGAGAGATCGACAATGAAGCTTCGTCCTCTGCATGACCGCGTCGTCATCCGTCGCAGCGAAGAAGAAAAGAAAACCGCTGGCGGTATCGTCCTGCCAGGTTCGGCTGCTGAAAAAGCCAACCACGGTGTGATTCTCGCTGTAGGCCCGGGCAAGGCTCTGGAAAACGGTGAAGTGCGTGCACTGTCCGTGAAGGAAGGCGACAAGGTTGTGTTCGGTCCTTACTCCGGCAGCAACACTGTGAAAGTCGACGGCGAAGACCTGCTGGTAATGAGCGAGAACGAAATCCTCGCTGTTATCGAAGGCTGATACCCCCCGTTCATTTTCCCGTTACTACAAAGTATTTAAGGAATATCGATCATGGCTGCTAAAGAAGTTAAGTTCGGCGATGCCGCTCGCTCCAAGATGCTCAAAGGCGTCAACGTTCTGGCTGACGCGGTAAAAGCGACCCTGGGCCCGAAAGGCCGTAACGTGATCCTCGAGAAGAGCTTCGGCGCTCCGACCATCACCAAGGACGGCGTTTCCGTCGCCAAGGAAATCGAACTCGAAGATCGCTTCGAAAACATGGGCGCGCAGCTGGTCAAAGACGTTGCCTCCCGTGCCAACGATGACGCTGGTGACGGTACTACCACTGCGACCGTTCTGGCTCAGTCGATTGTCAACGAAGGCCTGAAAGCCGTCGCTGCCGGCATGAACCCGATGGATCTGAAGCGCGGTATCGACAAGGCGACCATCGCCATCGTCAAAGAGCTGAAAGCCCTGTCCAAGCCATGCGCTGACACCAAGGCTATCGCTCAGGTTGGCACCATCTCTGCCAACTCCGACAACTCCATCGGCGACATCATTGCCGAAGCCATGGAAAAAGTCGGTAAAGAAGGCGTGATCACCGTTGAAGAAGGCTCGGGCCTGGAAAACGAACTGTCGGTTGTAGAAGGCATGCAGTTCGACCGTGGCTACCTGTCCCCGTACTTCGTCAACAAGCCGGACACCATGGTTGCCGAGCTCGACGGCCCGCTGATCCTGCTGGTCGACAAAAAGATCTCGAACATCCGCGAAATGTTGCCAGTGCTGGAAGCCGTTGCCAAAGCCGGCCGTCCACTGCTGATCGTTGCCGAAGACGTTGAGGGCGAAGCCCTGGCGACTCTGGTCGTGAACAACATGCGTGGCATCGTCAAGGTTGCAGCCGTCAAGGCGCCAGGCTTCGGCGACCGTCGCAAGGCCATGCTGCAGGACATCGCCGTTCTGACCGGCGGTACCGTGATCTCCGAAGAGATCGGCCTGAGCCTGGAAAGCACCACCCTGGAGCACCTGGGTAACGCCAAGCGCGTGACCCTGTCCAAGGAAAACACCATCATCGTTGACGGTGCTGGCGTACAAGGTGACATCGAAGCCCGTATCGCTCAGATCCGCGCCCAGGTTGCCGAAACTTCCTCGGACTACGACCGTGAAAAACTGCAAGAGCGTCTGGCCAAACTGTCCGGCGGCGTTGCAGTGATCAAGGTTGGCGCAGGTTCCGAAGTCGAAATGAAAGAGAAGAAGGCCCGCGTTGAAGACGCCCTGCACGCAACCCGTGCAGCCGTTGAAGAAGGCGTGGTACCTGGCGGTGGCGTTGCGCTGATCCGTGCTCTGGAAGCCCTGACCGAACTGACCGGCGACAACGCTGACCAGAACGTCGGTATCGCTGTGCTGCGTCGCGCTGTTGAAGCGCCGCTGCGTCAGATCGCTGCCAACTCCGGCGACGAGCCAAGCGTAGTCGTCAACGAAGTGAAGAACGGCAAAGGTAACTTCGGTTACAACGCTGCTTCGGGCGAATACGGCGACATGATCGAAATGGGCATCCTGGACCCAACCAAGGTCACTCGTTCCGCTCTGCAAGCTGCAGCCTCGATCGGCGGTCTGATCCTGACCACCGAAGCGGCTGTTGCCGATGCACCGAAGAAAGAAGGCTCGGCTGGCGGCGGTATGCCAGACATGGGCGGCATGGGTGGCATGGGCGGCATGATGTAAGCCAGCCTTACCCCTGTAACGAAAAACCCCGCCTGCGATGAGCAGGCGGGGTTTTTTATTGCCTTCGATTTCATGTTGACCCTGAACCGAGGTGAGGCCATCGCTGGCAAGCCAGCTCCCACAGGTTTAGCGCAATCCTTGTGGGAGCTGGCTTGCCAGCGATGGCGTCATGTCAGTCAACACAGAGGCTGACTGACGCAACAACGTCCATCTTCAGTTAACGATCACTGACCTGCGGAGTGTCTTCTTTCGCCGGCTTCCAGCTCAGCAACTGCTGTTTGAAGCCATAACTGGCCGCCTGGTAATACGCAATCGCCCGGCTGACCAGCGGATCATCGCTGCTGACCCGCGACTCGCGGCTCTCGGTCAGCGCATCGTCATGCCGGCGCAAGCCCTGGCGCGGGCTGAGGATCGCCAGATCCTTGCCATCAAACAGACCCAGATGCTGATAGTTGCCGACTACCACGCGCGGTGGCAGCGGGTTGTCCTGCAGCAGGTTGCGACCGAAGAACGTCGAGGTGTAATCCAGATTGAGCAAGCCCAGTAACGTCGGGGCCAGATCGATCTGGCTGGCCAGCTGCGCGCTCTCGCGAGCTTCGATCATTTTCGGCGCGTAAATGAACAGCGGGATCTGATAGTTGGCGATCGGCAAGTCTTCTTTGCCGGCGCTGCCCGCGGTGTGGTCGGCGACGAAGATGAAGATCGTGTTGTCGAACCACGGCTTCTGCCGCGCCTGCTCGAGGAACTGACCAATCGCGTAGTCGGTGTACTTCACCGCGCCATCACGACCGTTGCCGGACTTGATGTCGATCCGGTTGTCCGGGTAGGTGTAAGGACGGTGGTTGGACGTGGTCATTAGTTGCAGCAGAAACGGTTGCTGCTTGGCGTAGTCGGCATCCGCCAGTTTCAGGGTCTGGCGATACAGGTCTTCGTCGGCCATGCCCCAGGCGTTCTTGAAGTGGATTTCGGCTTCATCGACGCTGCTCTGATCGACGACGCGATAGCCGTTGCCGCTGAAGAACGCGTTCATGTTGTCGAAGTAGCCGCGTCCGCCGTAGACGAACACGCTGTCGTAACCCACCGCGCTCAGTTGCTGGCCAAGGCTGGCGAAACCGCTTTCACGGCCGATGCGCTTGACGATCGAGCGACCTGGCGTCGGCGGGATGGCCAGGGTGATCGCTTCCAGCCCGCGGTCGGTGCGGGTGCCGGTGGCGTAGAAGTTATTGAAATACAGGCTCTGCTTGCGCAAGGCGTCGAGGTTCGGCGTCAGGTTGCGACCGTCGCCATTGCTGCCCAGATACTTGGCGCTCAGGCTTTCGATGGTCACCAGCACAATGTTCGGCTTGCGCGGGGTGCCCGGGTTGTCGATCACCCGGCGGATGTCCTGTGGGTCCTTGCCGATGAAGCGCGCGTCGCTTTCGCTCAGCTCGGCGCGGATCTGGCTGGCGACTTTTTCAGCGGGCAGGCTCTTGTAGAACTGGGTGTAGTCCAGTTCATTGTTACGGAATGCGGCGAAGAACTGATACGGGCCGTTGCTGGCCAGTTCGTTCTGGTAGGCGTTGCCGCCCTGGGCACGCGGGGCGTCCTGGCTGAGCAGTTGCAGGCTCAGACCCGCGACGATCAACAGGCCCAAGGCACTGAGCAGACGCCCGCGCAGCGCTGGCAGCGGGGCATTCATGGCGGCATTGAACGGCTTGCCCAAAGCAAAACTGATCACCACGGCCAGTACCGCGAGGAGGCTTAGCAGCTTGCCGATCGGGTACGACTCGAGGACGTTGTTCAGCACTTCGTCGGAATACACCAGGTAATCGACGGCGATGAAGTTGAAGCGCACGCCGAACTCGTCCCAGAACAGCCATTCAGCCACCGCCACGAACAGCATGGCGAACAGGCTGACGGTCAACAGGGCGCGCAGGAACCCGCGATGTCCACGACGCCGCCACAGGCCCGGCGGGCAGAGCAGCAGGTACAAGCCCAGCGGCAATGCCGCGTAGGCCAGGAACCCCAGGTCGTAGAGCGCGCCAATGCCGAACACCGAAAGGGCAAAGCCGCCGGCCTCATCCAGGTGAGTCAGCAGCAGTACCGCTCGGGTCAGAAGAAAGATGACCAGCCAGGCGCCAGTGATCAGCAGCAGAAAGCGCATAGGCGCTGTCTTGAAAGAGTCCATTGTTTCGTTTTCCTTATATCAATGGCGCGCGAGTGTCGCGGCGCCACTGTAGTCAGGTTGTGAATCGATAGTGAAAACTTTGTTAAATATTTAATTTGCCTGGGCAAATGGATTCGCGCGCTTGCCGGCCCTAGCCGTGAACCGGCGTTGGCCTTAAGCTGCGCGGGCCATGACGGCCGTTACTGTGTACGGAGGAAATGCCAATGCGAATTCTATTGGTCGAAGACAACCGCGATATCCTGGCCAACCTGGCCGATTACCTGGGGCTCAAAGGCTATACCGTCGATTGCGCCCAGGACGGCTTGTCGGGCCTGCATCTGGCCGCCACCGAGCATTACGACCTGATCGTGCTCGACATCATGCTGCCGGGGATCGACGGCTACACCCTGTGCAAGCGCCTGCGTGAAGATGCCCGACGCGATACGCCGGTGATCATGCTCACCGCCCGCGATCAACTCGACGACCGCCTGCAGGGCTTCAAGTCCGGGGCCGACGATTATCTGGTCAAACCGTTTGCGCTGTCGGAACTGGCGGCGCGCATCGAAGCCGTGATGCGTCGCACCCAGGGCGGCGGCCGCCGTGCGCTGCAGGTGGGTGACCTGACCTACGACCTCGACACGCTGGAAGTGACCCGCGAGGGCAAGCTGCTCAAGCTCAACCCGGTCGGCCTCAAGCTGCTGGCAGTCTTGATGCAGAAGAGTCCGCACGTCCTGCGTCGGGAAATTCTCGAAGAAGCGTTGTGGGGAGATGACTGCCCGGACAGCGACAGCCTGCGCAGCCACGTCCACCAATTGCGTCAGGTGATCGACAAGCCTTTCGCCAAGCCGTTACTGCAAACCGTGCACGGCGTGGGTTACCGCCTGGCCGAGGGGCGTGATGGAGTTTAAGCAAAGCCTTTCCCAGCGGATCATCATCGCCTTTGCGCTGATGAGTGCGCTGGTGGCCGGGGCCTTCGCCATGGGCATTGTGGCGACGGTGCACCTGGTGGAGGAGAAACTGATTTCGGCGGGGCTCGGCGGCGACCTGCAACGTCTGCTGCTGATGGACAACGTCTCGGACTGGAGCCATCGCCCGGAGCCGGATCAGTTGTTCTATTTCAGCGGCGGACCGGGTGATTTCGAGCTGCCCAAGGATCTGCGCCACCTCGATGCGGGCTTCCACGAAGTGTTCCGCGAGCAGCTGTCGTATCACGCAATGGTCGAGATCGTCGACGGTCGCCGTTATGTCCTGCTGCAGGATCAAAGCGATTTCGAAGAGCGCGAGCGCGTGCTGTTTGCCGTGGTGCTGGTGGGCTTTGTGCTCAGTCTGGCGCTGGCGGTATTCCTTGGCTGGGTGCTGGCGCGCAAAGTCATGGCGCCGGTGGTGCGCCTGGCACGGCAAGTACGGCATCGCGATCAGTTGCTCGGTCTGGCGCCGCCACTGGCACCGGACTATGCGGCTGATGAAGTCGGCGAACTGGCGGTGGCGTTCGATGCCACGCTGGGCCGTCTGCGTCAGGCGCTGACCCGCGAGCGGCTGTTCACCAGCGACGTCAGTCACGAACTGCGCACACCGTTGATGGTGCTGGCCAGTTCCTGCGAATTGCTGTTGGAAAATCCGGGACTGGATCAACGCGGTCGTGCCCAAGTCGAGCGCATCGCTCGCGCCAGCGAAGAAATGCGCGAACTGGTGCAGACCTTCCTGATGCTCGCCCGCGCCCAGCGCGAAGATGCCGGTTCAGCGCCGCAGCAGAACATCAGCCAGGTGGCCGATGGCTTGTTGAGTATCTGGCGTGAACCGATCGAATCGAAAGGGCTGCGGCTGATGTTCGAGCCGGGCCACCCGCCCGACACCTGCTTCAACGCGACTCTGCTCAGCGCGGTGATGGGTAATTTGCTGCGCAACGCCTGTCACTACACCGAGCAGGGTTTCATTCGCCTGACGCTCAACGACAATGGATTTGTCGTCGAGGACTCGGGTGTCGGCATTCCCGAGGAAAAACGTGAAGCCATGTTCCAGCCCTTCGTGCGCGGCAATGAGAAGCGCGGCGAAGGCCTCGGCCTGGGCCTGTCGCTGGTGCAGCGGATCTGTGAAAACCAGGGCTGGGAAGTGACACTGAGCACGATGCAGCCCAATGGCTGCCGCTTTGAGGTGACGCTGGGCCGTACTGACGGTCGCTAATGGCCCTGCGCTATTGCTTTCTCACTGTAAAACCCTGTAATAGTTTGCCTGTTTACCTGACGTAATTTTCACAAATGGACGACCTGACGCTGACATGCCATTACCTATGGTAGGGGCATCAGTTATTCAGGAGTCCTGAAAATGAGCAGTCCGATCAAGCTCGATTTTTCCGAAAAGTATGATGACCAACATGCGCAAAAATATTTGCGCAAGCATCAGGACGGTCTCGGTCGTCGGTTGTCACATTGGCGGGACGAGCAATTGGCCCGCAAGGCGCTGACGCTGGCGGGTGAGCCGGGGTTGGTGCTGGATTTGCCCTGCGGTGCAGGACGCTTCTGGCCGTTGCTGGCGGAAAAACCCAATCGAGTGATCATTGGCGCGGACAATTCCGAGTCTATGATCAAGACCGCGATGCAGGCGCAACCGGCTGATGTGGTGAAACGGGTACAACCTTTGCACACGTCAGCGTTCGATATTGCCTTGCCGGATAACGCTGTCGACAGCATTTTCTGCATGCGTTTGCTGCATCACATCGGTGAAGCCGAACATCGGCGGACGATTTTGCGCGAATTCGAGCGTGTCACCCGTGACAGCGTGATCATTTCGTTGTGGGTGGACGGTAATTTCAAGGCCTGGAAACGCAAGCGCGCCGAACAGCGGCGTGGGCAGGAAGGTTACCAAAACCGGTTTGTGTTACCGGCTGTGACAGTAGAAAAAGAGTTCGAAGAAGCAGGTTTTCGCATTCAGGAACAACTGGATTTTATTCCGCTGTATGCCATGTGGCGGGTTTACGTATTACGCAAGAGGTAACAGGATGGCGGTGCAAATAGCAGCAGAATCGGAAGTCGCTCCCCAGGATCGCTTCGACTACTACTGGAACCAGCGCGGTGAGTGGGTGGAAGAACCCAACGTGCGCCGTGGCGGAGAAAGTGGTGTGCAACGAGTCGTGGGCCGTGACGGCCAGTTACTGTATGCCAAGCGCCAGACCGGACATATCTATCGCAGTTGGCTGCATCCTTTCGGCCGCCCTACAGTCTTGCGTGAGCTGGATGCGCTGACCGGTGTCAGCCGCCTCGGCGTCCGCGTCCCGCAAATCGTCTTCTGCGGTGCGCAGCCCGATCCGCAACACAAGTGGCGTGCGCTGCTGGTGACCAAGTCGCTGGACGGTTTCGACGAACTGGAGAAGTGGGAAGCCGCCGGTGGCCGTGCCCAATATGGCGAAGCCGTTTACGAGCGCGTCCTCAAAGACCTGGCTGAAAACCTCGCGCGCATGCACAAGGGCCGTTGGCAGCACAGCTGCATCTACATCAAACACGTTTTTGTACGGGTGACCGGCGAAGGTGATTCGGCTCAGGTCGAAGTGGCATTGATCGATCTGGAGAAATGCCGTCAGCGTCTGACCGCTTATCGCGCGGCCTCCCATGACATGAAGCAATTGCGTCGCCATTCGTCGTTCAGCGACACGGACTGGAAAAAACTCGTCTACTTTTATGAGACGGCGTTTGGCAGCGCTATCAAAGGTTTATAGCGATGAAACTCGAAATTGCACGAGGTTTGTTTCTGGTTGGAGCCTTGGCAGTTGCGTCATTGGCGGTGGCGGCCTGGGAGCAGCCCCGCATGCAGGTGATCGGTGCTACCACAGGCGATGCTCACTGCGCAGTACCACGGGTGGCGAAAGCCTCCGTGGCGACTAAACCTGACCATGATTTGTTGCTGTTCATGTTCGGACTTTCTCAAGGGATGAGGCCGCAGAGTTGAACCGATTGAAGCCAAAATGAAAGGCCTCGCAGTTGCGAGGCCTTTTTTATGGATGAATACAAAATTCCCTTTGATACAAATTCACCCTGTAGGAGCTGCCGAAGGCTGCGATCTTTTGATCTTGGCTTTTAAAAACAAAATCAAAAGATCGCAGCCTTCGGCAGCTCCTACAGGGACAGAGATACGGACAGGGAAACGGTCATGATTTGGCATCCGGTTTCGCCAGCAGGGTGTAGATGCACGGCAGCACAAACAGCGTGAACAACGTGCCGATCGACATCCCCGTGGCAATCACGGTGCCGATGTCAAAACGGCTCACGGCGCCCGCGCCGGTTGCCAGAATCAACGGCACCATGCCGAACACCATCGCCGCCGTGGTCATCAACACCGGGCGTAAACGAATCGCCGCCGCTTCTTCGACCGCTTCGCGCGCAGTCAGACCCTTGTCCTTGCGCAACTGGTTGGCGAATTCGACGATCAGGATCCCGTGCTTGCTGATCAGCCCGATCAGGGTTACCAGTCCGACCTGGGTGTAGATGTTCATGCTCGACCAGCCAAGGAACAGCGGAATCAACGCTCCACAGATCGACAGCGGCACCGTCACCAGAATCACCAGCGGATCACGGAAGCTTTCGAACTGCGCTGCCAGCACCAGGAAAATGATCGCCAGCGCCAGGGCGAAGGTTACCCACAGAGCGCTACCTTCCTGCACGTACTGGCGCGAGGCGCCGCCATAGTCGAAGGCAAACCCGGCTGGCGCTTCTTCCCGGGCGATCTGCAGCACGGTGTCGATGGCTTCGCCCATGCTGACCAGCGGGAATCCGGAAATCTTCGCCGCGTTGAGTTGCTGGAACTGGTTGAGTTGGCGCGGCCGCGCCCGGTCGCTGACCTTGATCAGGGTCGACAGCGGCAGCAGCTCGCCCTGGGTGTTCTTCACGTAGTAGTTGTTCAGCCAGCCGGGATTTTCGCGGTACGGTCGTTCGACCTGGGCAATCACCTTGTAGCTGCGGCCTTCGATGGTGAAACGGTTGATTTCCGCCTCGCCCAGCAGCGTCGCCAGGGTGCCGCCCAGGTCGAGCATCGACACGCCCATCTGCGCGGCTTTGGCACGGTCGATATCGACCACCACCTCCGGCTTGTCGAACGCCAGGTCGAGGTCGACGAAGGCGAACTTGCCGGACTCCATGGCGCGTTTCTTGATCCGGTCGGCCACTTGCAGCAGCAACTCGTAGTCGTTGGCGGTATTGACCACGAACTCGAACGGCAGACCTTCACCGGTGCCGGGCAAGGATGGCAGGTTGAAACCGAAAATCTGCAGGCCGGGGATACTCGCCAGTTTGCCTTGGACCTCGGGCAGGATCTGCATCTGCGTGCGGCTGCGCTCGTTCCACGGCTTGAGCAGGAAGCCACCGATGCCTGCCTGCACGCCGTTGTAGCCGTTGATCTGGAACGAGGAGTAGTACTCCGGAAACTCCTTGAAGATCTTGATGAATTCGTCGGTGTACGTGCTCAGGTAATCAAGGTTGGTCGGCTGTGGGGCGGTGGCCATCATGAAGATGATGCCTTGGTCCTCATCCGGTGCCAGTTCCGACTTGGTGAACTTGAGAAACACCGGGATCAGGCACAACACGATCACCGCGAACACCAGCACCACCGGCCGCGTGTTCAATGTGCCGTGGAGCATGCTCTGGTAGCGGCGCTTGAGACCGTCGAAAATGCGGTCGAGGCGGTGCGCCAGGCCACTGGGGTTTTCTTCGTGGCGTAACAGCAGGGCGCACATCATCGGTGACAGGGTCAGGGCGACGATCCCGGAGATCACCACGGCGCCGGCCAGGGTCAGGGCGAATTCCTTGAATAGCGCCCCGGTCAGCCCGGTGAGGAAGCCGATCGGCGCATACACCGCCGCCAGGGTGATGGTCATCGACACCACCGGCATGGCGATTTCCCGCGCACCTTCCAGCGCGGCCTCCAGCGGCGTCTTGCCTTCCTCGATGTGCCGGTGGATGTTCTCAACCACCACGATCGCGTCGTCCACCACCAGACCGATGGCCAGCACCATCGCCAGCAGGGTCAGGAGGTTGATCGAATAGCCCATCATTTGCATGAAGAACATCACGCCGATCATCGACAGCGGGATGGTCACCACCGGGATCACCACCGAGCGCAGTGCCCCCAGGAACAGGAACACCACGACGATCACGATCAGCACCGCTTCGAACAGGGTTTTCACCACTTCGTCGATGGACGCCTGGATGAACTGGGTGGCGTCGTAGGCAATCTCGCTTTTGAGGTTGGGCGGCAATTGCGCTTCCAGCTCCGGCATCAGCTTGCGCACTTCCTTGATCACATCCAGCGGGTTGGCGCCGGGCGTGGCCTTGATGCCGATGTACACCGACGGCGTGCCGCCGAACGAACTGATCGAATCGTAATTTTCCGCGCCCATCTCGACCCGCGCGACATCGCTGAGCAGCACGCGGCTGTCGCCACTGACCTTGAGCGGGATCGCCGCGAAGGCTTCGGCGGACTTCAGTTCGGTGTTGGCGTTGATGCTGGTGACCACGTACTCGCCCTTCACCTCGCCGGCGGCGGAGAGGAAGTTGTACTGGCGCACGGCGTTGGTCACGTCGCTGGCGCTGAGGCCGAAACCGGCGAGCTTCACCGGGTCGAGCCACAGGCGCATGGCAAATACCTGATTGCCGAGAATCTCCGCCTCGGCCATGCCCGGCAGGGTCGCCAGTTTCGGCTGGATCACCCGCGACAGGTAGTCGGTGATCTGCGGGTTGCTCAAGTCCTTGCTGAAGAAGCTGATGTACATCAGCGCCGAGGCGTCGGCCGATTCCTTGCTCAGCACCGGGTCTTCGGCGTCCTGCGGCAGTTTGTTCTTCACCTCGTTGGCCTTGGCCAGCAGTTCGGTGAACAAACGGTCGGTGTTGGAACCGATGCGCGCGTAGATCGAGATCACCGAGAAGTTCTGGCGGCTGACCGAGGTCATGTAGTCGATGCCTTCGGCGCTCGCCAGACTCTGTTGCATCGGTTGGGTGATGTAGCCCTGAATGGTCTCGGCGTTGGCCCCGGGGTAAGCGGTGGTTACCGTGATCAGGGCGTTTTCCATTTGCGGATACTGGCGCAGCGGCAGTTTGCTCCAGGCCTGGAAACCCAGCAGCACAATCAGCAGGCTGACCACGGTGGCGAGCACCGGGCGGCGGATGAACGGATCGGTAAAAGCCATGGGGATTCCTTGATCAGTCGGCGCGAGGCGGACTGTTCTGCTCGCCGAGGGTCTTGTCGTCGCTGATGGCAATGTGTGCGCCGTTGTCCAGTTTGATCTGGCCGGCGGTCACCACTTGTTCGCCGCTCTGCACGCCCTTGTTGATTATCACCAGGCCATCGCGGCGCTCGCCGGTCTCGATGAAACGGCGTTCGGCGATCAGCACCGGTTGGCCCTTGTCGTCTTTCACGACACTGCCGTCTTCGGCCTTCTGTTGCCCGACCACGTACAGCGAGTTGCCGTAGAGGGTGTAGGTGATCGCGCTTTCCGGGACCACGATGTGTTGCTGCGGATCGGGCAGTAACACGTTGAGGCTGGCGAACATGCCCGGCAGCAATTTGCCGTCGGGGTTGGCCAGAGTGGCACGCACCAGAATATTGCGCGTGGTGCTCTCGACAATCGGGTTGATCGCGCTGATGGCGCCGGGGAAATCCTGTCCGGGATAGGCGGCGACGCCGATCTGCACCGGTTGCCCGATGGCCAGTTTCGGCACCGATTGCTCCGGCACATAGAAGTCGGCGTAGAGGCTGCTCAGATCCTGCAGGGTGGCGATTTTGCTGCCGCTGGCGAGGTAGTCGCCGACATCCACCTGACGGATGCCGATGGTGCCGCTGAACGGCGCAAGGATGCGTTTTTTCGCCAGCGAAGCGTTGAGCTGATTGACCGTGGCCTTGTTCTTTTGCAACACGGCGGAGAGACGGTCGTACTCGCCTTTGGAGATCGCGCGGCTGTCGACCAGTTGGCTGCCGCGACCGAAATCCAGTTGCGCCAGACCCAGGTCAGCCTTGGCGGTTTCCAGCAGGGCGGTCTCGACCGCGCTGTCGAGTTGCAGCAGTGGCTGCCCGGCCTTGACCTTCTGCCCGGATTCGAATTTGAGCTCGGTGACGGTGCCGGCGACTTCCAGGCTCAGCTCCACGCCTTGCAAGGCCTTGAGCGAGCCGACGGTGGGCAGACGCATCTGCCACGGCTGTTCGCTGGCGCGGGCCACGGCGACGCTGATCGGCGGTTTCGGTTTGGAGAAGCCCTGGATCATGGTGTAGATCGAAAAGGCTTTGTACCCGCCCAATACCAGGACGACCAGCAAGACAACACCCAACATGATCAGCATGCGGCGACGCAGCATATTTCCAGTTCCTTGGATAAATCAGGTGAGACAGGCGGGCACATTACTCCGAGTACAGGGGGGATTCCAACTGCCAGTTTTTACAGTGAGGACGAATAAAACCCCTGTGGCGAGGGAGCTTGCTCCCGCTGGACTGCGCAGCAGTCCCATGCTTTTGAGTTAAAAAGCGGGGCCGCTTCGCGCCCCAGCGGGAGCAAGCTCCCTCGCCACAGTTACAGCGTTGATTCAGGCCATCAGATGCAGATGGTTGTCCCAGAGCCCCGCCGGCAATTCCAGCGGCTTGGCCAGCAGTTCATCCTGGCGGCAATCGTAGTAGCGGCAGCGGCCCTGACCCGAGGTCACGACGAAACCATCCTTCACCGCACCGACGCCGGCGCAATCGGGCAGCGGCGCGTCGAGGCGCACTTCGCCGCTGTCCAGGTCCCAGATGAAGAACCGGTTGCCACGCGGCGCGGTCAGCGCCACCAACCGCAGCTCGCTGTGCACTGCGACGCTGGCGGTGTAGTGCCCCATCGACTGCAACTGATGCTCTGGCACCGGAAACGCCACGAAGGGCTGGCCCGGACGCTTGATCGCCAACAGTTCGGAACGCTCATGCGAGGCGCCCATGAACTGCTGGCCGGCGACGATGGTGCCGTCGCTGGCGATGCCCAGGTGGCGCACGCTGTTCATCTGCTGGGCGAGGGTTTCCTTGCTCAGCAGCGTACCGTCGCGCTGCATCAGTACCAGGCTCGGTTCCATGGCGTTGAGGTTCATGTCGACGCGGCTTTCGGCTTCGGTGCGGATCCCGCCGTTGGCCACCACCAGGGTTTCGCCATCGGGCATCCACGACACCTGATGCGGGCCGAGGCCATGGGTGGAAATCTCGCCACTGTGCACCAGCCGCTCGCCTTCGAACTTGTACACCCCGAGCAGGCCACGCCCCGGATCCGTGGTGTCGTTCTCGGTGGCGTACAGGTATTCGCCGTCCTTGTGCACCACGGCGTGGCCGTAGAAATGCCGGTTCGGCTGCGACGTCACGGTTTGCAGCAACGTCCCGTCGCGCAGGTCGATCAGGTAGCTCTCGGTGCCCGGGCGGCGGGCGACGAACAGTGCGATCGGCAGCGTCGGGTGGTTGATGATGTCGTGGCAGCGCTGGCCGACCTCGGTGGCGAACACCCGCGTACCGTCCAGCCGATAACCGACGGCGTAATGCTTGCCGTCGGTGTCATCGCGCGCCGAGAGCAACAGCGGGCTCTGATCCTTGCGCTTGAACAGCGTCCAGCCGCCCAGTGTCACTGCTCCCAGCAGCAAACTACCTAAAGTCAGAGCCTGGCGTCGCAGCATGGCACTTGCCCTCATCAGTCACCGTCGTTGGCGTTGAAGCCCAGTTGAATGCCCAGCGCCTTGGCCAGTTCGCCTTCGTGCAGGCGATGGACGACGTTGAGGCTGTCGTAGAGATCGTTGAGTTGTTGACGACCGGCGTCGTCCTGGAGCATTTCGGTCAGCGAGCGCTGGCTGCTGTCGAACAGTTTCAGCGACGCGGCGTAAGCGGCGTCGATCTTGTCCGCCAACGGTTTCTGCTCGGCCGGCAGCAGACCGCGCAGGCCTTTGTTGTCGACGCCTTCCCAGACGGTTTTGGCTGCAGCGAGGCTGGCTTCCAGCGCAGTCAGCGACGACTGGCTGCGCCACGCATCGGCCTGGAACGGCTGCGGCACGCCTTTGCTCTGACGGCCCATCGGCGTGCCGAGTTTTTTCTTCAGGGTGTCGAGGGCGGTGACCTGCACACGCAGCAGATCGGCGATCGCTTCGTGGGAGTCGGCGTAGCGTTGGTTAGGGAATTTGCTCATCTGCGCGAGCATGCCGTCGGTGTTGTTCCAGCTCTGCAGAATCTCTTCGGCCAGTTGCTTCTGGCGCTCGCCGATGGCGATCAGCAGTGGGCAGTATTTGGCTTTCTGCTCGGCGTTGGCGACGTCCGGTTTTTCATCGAACAGGATGTATTCGTAAGCCGACAGGCCTTGCACTACCACGCTGGATTTGGCCAGTGCGGCGGCATCGATCTGCGGCTGGGCGACCACCAGTTGTTCGACCTGACGGCCAACCAGGTTCTTCTTGTCCGGCCAGAACTGCACCTGCCACGAACGGTTGCCCTCGGCCAATGGGCCGATCAACAGCGGTTGCAGCTCGGCCCAGGCTTTCTGCGCATGCAGGAAGTCGGCGCGGGCGGTTTCCAGGGTTTCCTTGCCTTGGCAGTAGGCGAGGGCGCTGACCGCCAGTTGCTTGTCGGCTTCGACCCAACGGGTATAAGTCGGCAAGATCACCGATTTGGCGATGGCCGCCGACGTGACCGCTTGCGGGTCCTGCGGCGAGCAGGCGCCGAGGGCGAGTGCGGCAAGGCTGGTGAACAACAACTTGGGACGGAACATGTCGGGCTCCCGATTCTTTTAAGTGTTTAAAGTGAGTTCAAGAACGCCAGCAGCGCGGCACGCTGCTCGGCGTTGAAAGACAAAACCTGTTGCTGCGCCTGCTGCGCTTCGCCGCCATGCCAGAGCACGGCTTCGAGCAGGTTGCGGGCGCGGCCGTCATGCAGAAACTGGGTGTGACCACTGACTGCCTGCGTCAGGCCGATCCCCCACAACGGCGGGGTGCGCCAGTCGCGGCCGGAGGCCTGGAACTCAGTGCGGTTGTCGGCCAGACCGTCGCCCATGTCGTGCAGCAGCAGATCGCTGTACGGGCGAATCACTTGATTGGCCAGTTCAGGTTCGGCGGCGTTGGCGGCGGTGGTGTATTGCGGGGTGTGGCAGGACTGGCAACCGGCCTGGAAAAACAGGTTCTTGCCGGCCAGTACTTGTTCGTCGTTGACGCCACGACGTGCCGGCACTGCGAGGTTGCGTGTATAGAACAGCACCAGACGCAGGATGTTGTCGCTGACTTCCGGCTCGCCGTCCGGGCCATTGCCGTTTGGCGCCTGTTTGCAGGTGGCTTGCGCGTCGGTGCAGTCATCGAAGGGTCTCAGGCGGGTGGTGAGGCCCATATCACCAGAAAACGCGTGAACATTTTGTTGATTAAGATTCGGTTGCCCGGCTTTCCAGCCAAATCGACCCATGACGGTCTGGTGCAACGCGTCATCCCAGACCTGATTCGGTCGACCATTGATGCCGTTGTTCTCTTTGGCTTGCGCGGCGGCGTTGGCGAGGATCGCTTCCTCCGGGATCGCTTCGAGCAGGCCGAGGCCGATCATCGGCGGCGCGACGCGGGCGGAGAAACGCGTGTCCGGGTGCATCGGGCCGTAGCCCAACTGAGTGAATTGCAGAACCGGTTTGCGCAACTCCACTTCGGTGCCGTCCTTGAAACGGATCGGCACCGGCGTGTACTCGACGCGCACCTTGCCTTCCGGTGTGACCCCGGGCACGGCCATGTCCTGGAACTGCCCGCCGTAGACCGGCTCGGGCACCACGCCGAGTTGCTCGATGACGTTGGCATAGGCCGGCGAATCGGGAATCGACAGGCGCACCAGCATTGACACCGCGTTCGCCGCATCGGGCGCTGGCGGGTGGCCACGACCATCCTTGATGTGGCAGTTCTGGCAGGCGTTGGTGTTGAACAACGGGCCGAGGCCATCGCGGGCAGTGGTGGTCGATGGGGCGATCACCCAAGGGCTGCGGAAAAAACTGTTGCCGACACTGAAATCGACCCGACGCGACGGTGGCAGGTTGGCCGAGGGCAGGGAGAACGCATTCTGGTCGGTCTTGCGCACGGTCGTTGCACCGCCCGAACGCGCTTCACCGGGCTCGGCCTTGGTAAAGCGCGGGGCGTCATCGCAGGCACTCAGGCCCAGGGCCAGAAACAGTGCGGACAAGCGAAGCGGCAGCGAGGGCATCAGACATCCTGCGGACGGGCGAAAACAAAGGCGCAAAGTCTAACAGGGCGAGGGAGTTTGAATAAGAGGAATTATCGTTTGCTTGATTTGCGGCAGGGTTTCACTCGAGACCAAGGCGCAGCCATCGCTGGCAAGCCAGCTCCCACAGGATTTGTGTTGTACCCGGAGTGTGTGAACGCCGCGAAAACTGTGGGAGCTGGCTTGCCAGCGATGGGGCCATCAGCATCACCGCCAAAAGCAGGCATGAAAAAGGCGACCCGGAGGTCGCCTTTTTCAGTCGAACGCGCGTGATCAGAACTCGTGATCAGCGTTGTCCGGGTTCAGGTCGCTGATGCCCAGCTTGCCGGCAGCGGCTTCGATTGAACCGGTCTGTTTGACCAGTGCGGCGATGGCGTCACGCACGATCTGGTTGCCGGCGGTGTTGCCCGCAGCGATCAACTGGTCGTAGTGCTCACCCTTGTTGGCGTGATCGACCATGACCTGGATCTTGGCTTCGGTAGCGGCCAGATCGGCTTTCAGCGCGTTGTCGGCAGCCGGGTCGGCCTTGGCCACCAGCGACGACAGGCTGGCGCCGGTCAGCTTGGTGCCGTCGGTGCGGGTGTACTCGCCCAGGTACACGTTACGAATGCCTTTGGCATCGTAGAAGTGCGAGTTGTGAGTGTTGTCGCTGAAGCAATCCTGTTCGTCTTCCGGGGAGTTGGCTTCCAGCGAAACCTTCATGCGCTCGCCCGCCAGTTCACCCAGGGACAGGCTGCCCATGCCGAACAGCATTTTGCGCAGGCCGGATTCGGCAGGCTCGGCTTCCAGGGTGGCGCGGTAGTTGTCAGCCACGTTCGGCTTCCAGTTGCCGACCATTTCTTCCAGGTCGCTGACCAGCAATTGGGTCACGGCTTTCAGGTACGCACGGCGACGATCGTTGTGACCGCCTGTGGCACCTGCGCCTTCCAGGTAGTCCGACGCCGGACGGTTGCCAGCGCCCGGGCCGGTGCCGTTCAGGTCCTGGCCCCAGAGCAGGAATTCGATGGCGTGGTAGCCGGTGGCGACGTTGGCTTCGGAACCGCCCAGTTCGTTGAGGCTGGCGAGTTTTTCCGGGGTGATGTCCTTCACGTCAACCTTGTCTTCGCCGACCTGTACTTCAGTGTTGGCGATGATGTTGGCGGTGGCGCCCGGGTTACCCAGCGCGTGTTCGTAGGATTTGTCGACGTAGTCGATCAGGCCTTCGTCCAGCGGCCAGGCATTCACCTGACCTTCCCAGTCGTCGATGATGGTGTTGCCGAAGCGGAACACTTCGCTCTGCAGGTAAGGCACGCGCGCAGCGACCCAGGCAGCCTTGGCGGCTTTCAGAGTGTCGGCGTTCGGCTTGGCGAGGAACGCGTCGACGGCGGTTTGCAGGGTTTTCGCGGTGGATTCGGCATCGCTGTAAACGGCGAAGACCATGTCGGCGTAGTGCGCGACCACAGCCTTGGCAGCGGCTTCATCGACTTTACCGGCAGCGGCAGGTGCTGGTGCGGCAGCGGTGCTGGCGGCCGGCGTCGGCGTGGCCGGGGCGGCAGCCTTGTCTTTGCCTTCGCCGCAACCGGCGAGGGAAATAGCGATGGCCAGCAGACTGGCGGTAGCCAGAGGCATACGAATCATGGCGAACATCCTGCTTCGGTAATGGAATGGACAGGGCGCGGGGGTGCGCAAAGCTGCGACATAATGCAAATCTTTCGCATTATGTGTAAAGGGTTGTGGCTGGAAATATTTCTTGTTTACGCAGATCAAAAGATCGCAGCCTGCGACAGCTCCTACAGGGGAATGCATTCCAAATGTAGGAGCTGCCGCAGGCTGCGATCTTTTGACTTTATAAAATAGCCGCGTTGCTGCGCTGGGCCTGCTTGAGATAAGCGCCCAGCTCCCGGGCCGGCAGTGGCTTGCTGTAGTGGTAACCCTGACCTTCGTGACAGCCTTCGGAGATGATGTAGGACTCCTGCTCGGCGGTTTCCACGCCCTCGGCAATCACCTGCATGCCCAGGCTCTTGCCCAACTGGATGATCGCGCGAACGATGGTCGCATCGTCGTCGTCATCCAGCAGATCCTGGACGAAGCTCTTGTCGATCTTGATCTTGTCCAGTGGCAGGCTTTTCAGATAACTCAGCGATGAGTAGCCGGTGCCGAAGTCGTCGATGGCGATCAGCGCACCGGAGCGGCGCAGGCTCAGCAGGTGTTGGGCGGCGGTGCTGATGTCTTCCATCAGGCCGGTTTCGGTGACTTCCAGCTCCAGGCTGCGCGGCGGCAGGCGGTAGATCTGCAGCAGGTTGTTGACCACTCGCGGCAACTCGGCGTGGTGCAGTTGCACGGTGGACAGGTTGACCGCCATGCGCAGATCGACGAAGCCCTGATCGTGCCATTCGCGCAATTGCTTGCAGGCCTGATCCAGCACCCACTCGCCGATAGCGATGATCGTGCCGTTCTGTTCGGCCAGCGGAATGAACAGGTCCGGCGGTACCAGACCGTGTTCCGGGTGCTGCCAGCGAATCAGCGCTTCAACCCCGACCACCCGGTGATCGCGGTAGCTGATCTGCGGTTGATAGACCAGATAGAACTGGTCGCGAATCAGCGCATCGCGCAGGTCTTTTTCCAGTTCGCGACGGCGGCGCATCTCGCTGTCGACGCTGGCGATGTAGAACTGATAGCGATTGCGCGAGCGGGTCTTGGCCAGCGTCATGGTCTGCTCGGCCTTCTGCAACAGCTTCTCGGTGCTGTCGCCGTCCTCGGGGAACAGGGTGATGCCGATGGTCGCGCGCAGGCGGATTTCCTGATGGTCGAGGGCGAACGCCGCTTCCAGATCATCGAGGATGCTCTGCGCCAGTTCCGCCGCTTCGTAAGGTTGTTCGATATCGGCCTGCACCAGGGCGAACTGGTCGCCACCCAGACGGGCGAGGGCGCCGAGGCGACCGCTGTGGGCGCGCAGGCGGTCGGCCAGCGCCAGCAGCAACTGGTCGCCGGTCTGGTAGCTGAACTGCTCGTTGATCCCTTTGAAATCATCCAGCCCCACGCACAACACCGCGACCCGGCGTTGCAGCTTGCCGGCGTCGACCAGAATCTTGTCCAGTTGCTGCTGCAATTGCTGGCGGTTCGGCAGGCCGGTGAGGAAGTCGTACTGGGCCATGCGCAACAGGCTGTTTTCCGCTTCGTGGCGCAGGTGGGTGTTGCGTTCTATCGATTCGAGCAACTGGTTGGCGGTGTTGATCCAGATGCCGAGTTCATTCTTTTCGTGACCCTTGAGCTGTGGAATCTTGTGCTCGCTGGGGCGATCCGGATTGATTTCGGTGAGGTGCTCGATGATCCGCGACAGCGGTTTGGTCAGCAGCCAGTGATAGACCAGATACAACACCAGACCCATGGCCAGGGCGCGCAAGACGCCGGAAATGAAAATGATCACCGAACTGACGATGAAACTCTCGCCGTAGGTCGCGGTGTCGAGGGTGATGCTCAGGTCGCCGTAATACTCGCTATAGGGACCGCGACCGACCAATTGGGTGGTGAAGGTGCGTTCCTGGCCGAGAATCAGATCAGTCAGCCAGCGGCTGTTGGAGTGCTGCAACTCACGGGATTTTTGCGCGAGCATCGCTTCGTTGGGATGGCCGATGGAAGCCTGGCGCACGGCGTCGTCCTGGAACAGGCCTTCGATCACCTGCATGCCCATTTCCCGGTCGAGGCTGTAGACCGCCTGAGTGGATGGGTCGCGGAACATGTCGAGGATACGCTGGGCGTCGCCGGCCACCGCCTGGCGGGTTTTATAGGCATCGAAAACGATCTGGGCGCAGCTCAAGACTACGCCGACGATCAATGCCGAAAGGAGCACGACCCGGAGCAACTTCACCGACAAGCTGTTCTTGAGTTCCAGCTTCAAAGGGTTATTCCTTGTTCCGTGCGGGTAGCGTCAAGTTGCCATGAGTATTGGCAATCCCGTGTTGGCAGTCAAAGGGACAATCAAGCCCAAGGATATTTGCCTGTGGCGTTGGCCGAAATGCTGCTGTCTGGAGTCTCAGCTCTATTTGTACTGTGTCGGTAGTTTCGGCCCTCAACTTGAGCGGTGTGGAACAAATTTTCGTTGATTTGATGGTAGCCCGCTGTGCTGCCCCGGCAAGTGGCCGGAGCCAGCGTTCATCGTGAGAAAAACGCTATTCCCTGTAGGAGCTGCCGCAGGCTGCGATCTTTTGATCTTGCTTTAAAAAATCAAAGTCAAAAGATCGCAGCCTGCGGCAGCTCTTACAGGAAAACAGAGGCGCCAGAAATTGTGGCACGGTGCGGCAGCTCCTACAGAAAGCAAAGGCATAAAAAAACCCGGCATCAGCCGGGTTTTTTATCTGGCGCGCAGCTTAAGCGGTGAAGGTTTTGCCTTCGAACTGCTCGGCAACGAACTTCCAGTTGACCAGGTTCCAGAACGCTTCAACGTACTTCGGACGCAGGTTGCGGTAGTCGATGTAGTAAGCGTGTTCCCAGACGTCGCAGGTCAGCAGCGGGGTGTCGCCGCTGGTCAGCGGGTTGCCGGCGCCGATGGTGCTGGCCAGGGCCAGGGAACCGTCAGCCTTTTTCACCAGCCAGCCCCAGCCGGAACCGAAGGTGCCGATCGAGGTTTTGCTGAACTCTTCCTTGAACTTGTCGAACGAACCGAACGCCGCGTTGATCGCTTCAGCCAGTGCGCCGGTTGGTTGACCGCCGGCGTTTGGCGCCAGGCAGTTCCAGTAGAAAGTGTGGTTCCAGACCTGAGCGGCGTTGTTGAAGATGCCGCCCGAGGAAGTCTTGACGATCTCTTCCAGGGTCTTGCCTTCGAACTCGGTGCCTGGCACCAGGTTGTTCAGGTTCACGACATAGGTGTTGTGGTGCTTGTCG
>NZ_JBIVMY010000007.1:136412-181087 GCF_044753325.1 Pseudomonas sp. NPDC088414
AGGCAGCGGCGGCAATTCGAAAGCCATGATGATTCTCCTAATCAGGTCTGTTGCGGTGAGCGCAAGGCCGATCACGGGCGGCCAGAAATGCACCGACGAGTTTTTACTCTTTGCGGCGCAGGGTTCGGATCATAGCACCGGGGTCAAGGCTTAACCACGCAACAACTGTGTGGGATAGAGGTTCCAGAGCTGTTTGGAATAAATCACTGCGCCAATATCAATTGCCCTGCGACTGTAAACATCATCACTGCCACCAGAAGATCAAGAATCCGCCAGGTACTCGGCCGAGCCAGCCACGGTGCAAGCCATGCCGCACCAAGGGCGAGGGTGAAAAACCACAGCAGCGAGGCACTTGCCGCACCCACTACATAAGCCCCCGGCACCGACTGCTGTGCACCGAGCGAGCCGATCAACAGAACCGTGTCCAGATAAACGTGCGGGTTGAGCAGCGTCACTGCCAGGGCGCTGAGCATCACCGCGCGCAACGAGCGTACGGTGTGGTTTTCGCCCTGATCCAGACTCTGTTTCGAGAACGCCCGGCGCAGCGCCTGGCTGCCGTACCAAATCAGAAAGACGGCGCCGCCCCAGCGCGCCACCGCGAGCAATGTCGGGTTCTGCGCCAGCACAGTGGCCAGACCAAACACCCCGGCCGCCACCAGCAGCGCATCGCACGCGACACACAGCGCCGCGACCGGCAGGTGATGTTCGCGGCGCAGACTCTGGGCCAGGACAAAAGCGTTCTGGGTGCCGATCGCCATGATCAGCCCGAAGGCCACCAGCAGGCCGTTCACGTAGCTTTGCCACATAAAGAGTTACTCCGCGTGGGCTGCGAGATCGCGCAGCACGTGCATGGCGCGTTCGGCGTCGGCCTGACCGACAAACAAATGATCGTGGTAATAACCGGCGATCACGTTGCAACTGATCCCGGCTTTGCCCAATGCCGTGGCGAACGCAGCGGTGAGGCCGACCGCTTCCAGTGCCGAATGCACGTTGAGGGTGATCCACGCCGCGACATAATCGAAAGCGAACCCGGCGTGTTCAGCCTGGGAGCGTTCGAGGATCACGGTCAGACCTTCCTGTTCGCAAAAGCTGCCGACAATCTCCAGCCCACTCGGCAACAAGTTGTCAGGCACGGTGCAAAACACGTATTCGCCGGCGTTGAGCTGCGGGCTCATGCTGCGCAGCAGAGTTGTGAGTGAGGTTTCGCCAGCCATTGCCGTGTTCCTTGATAAAGAGTGCTTGCTGGCTATTCTCCGGTCGAAAGCGGTATAAGAAAAACCAATAGTGCTGATCGCTCATTAGGAAAACTGATGTTCGACTACAAATTGCTTTCCGCTCTGGCCGCTGTGGTCGAGCAGGCCGGATTCGAACGCGCCGCGCAGGTGCTGGGCTTGTCGCAATCGGCGATTTCCCAGCGGATCAAACTGCTGGAAGCGCGCGTCGGCCAACCGGTGCTGGTGCGCGGCACGCCGCCGTCACCGACGGAAATTGGCCGGCGGCTGCTCAACCATGTGCAGCAGGTGCGCCTGCTCGAACGTGACTTGCAGACCTTGGTGCCGGCGCTCGACGAAGAGGGGCTGCCGGAGCGATTGCGTATCGCCATCAACGCTGACAGCCTCGCCACCTGGTGGGCCGAAGCCGTGGGTGATTTCTGCGCCGAACAGCATTTGTTGCTGGATCTGGTGGTGGAAGATCAGACCGTCGGCCTCAAGCGCATGCGTGCCGGGGAGGTGGCGGCGTGTGTCTGTGCCAGCGAGCGCCCGGTGGCCGGGGCGCGCAGCGTGTTGCTCGGGGCCATGCGCTATCGGGCGCTGGCCAGTCCGGCGTTTATCGAGCGGCATTTCCCCGACGGGGTGCGCGCCGAGCAGCTGCCGCGCACCCCGGCGCTGGTGTTCGGCCCGGACGACTTTCTCCAGCATCGCTACCTTGCATCATTGGGCGTTGATGGCGGATTCGAGCATCATTTGTGCCCGTCCTCCGAAGGTTTTGTGCGCCTGACCGAAGCCGGATTCGGCTGGGGTCTGGTGCCGGAACTGCAAGTGCGTGAGCAGCTGCAACGCGGCGTATTGCGCGAACTGTTGCCAGATAAACCGATCGATGTGCCGTTGTACTGGCATCATTGGCGCAATGGCGGTCAGTTGCTGGGCTTGCTGACCGAGCAATTGCTACGTTCTTCACCGCGCTGGCTGGTGCCCTTGGGCTGATGGTCAGCGTCAAGAAAGACGTATAGGTAAACGAAAGACATCGGAGCGTTACATGAAAATTCTGGTCACCGGCGCAAGCGGCTTTATTGGCGGACGCTTTGCGCGTTTCGCTTTGGAGCAGGGCCTGGACGTGCGGGTCAACGGTCGCCGGGCCGAAAGCGTCGAGCATCTGGTGCGCCGTGGCGCCGAGTTCGTTCCGGGCGATCTGACCGATGCGGATCTGGTGCGCGACCTCTGCAGCGACGTCGAAGCCGTGGTGCACTGCGCCGGTGCCGTCGGCTTGTGGGGACGCTATCAGGACTTTCATCTGGGCAACGTGCAGGTCACCGAAAACGTCGTCGAAGCCTGCCTCAAGCAGCGCGTGCGGCGGCTGGTGCATCTGTCGTCGCCGTCGATCTATTTCGATGGCCGTGATCACCTCGGCCTGACCGAAGAGCAAGTGCCCAAGCGTTTCAAGCATCACTACGCGGCCACCAAATACCTGGCCGAGCAAAAGGTCTTTGGCGCACAGGAATTCGGGCTGGAAACCATCGCCCTGCGCCCGCGCTTTGTCACCGGCGCCGGCGACATGAGCATCTTCCCGCGCCTGCTGAACATGCAGCGCAAGGGCCGTCTGGCGATCATCGGCGATGGCCTGAACAAGGTCGATTTCACCAGTGTGCAGAACCTCAACGAAGCGCTGCTCAGCAGCCTGCTGGCGGCCGGTTCCGCGTTGGGCAAGGCTTACAACATCAGCAATGGCGCGCCGGTGCCGTTGTGGGATGTGGTCAATTACGTGATGCGCAAGATGGAAGTGCCGCAGGTCACTAAATACCGCTCGTACGGTCTGGCCTACAGCGTCGCGGCGCTTAACGAAGGCGTGTGCAAACTCTGGCCGGGCCGCCCGGAGCCGACCCTGTCGCGGTTGGGCATGCAAGTGATGAAGAAAAATTTCACCCTCGACATCAGTCGCGCCCGGCATTATCTGGACTACGATCCGAAAGTCAGCCTGTGGTCGGCCCTCGACGAGTTCTGTGGCTGGTGGAAAGCTCAGGACATCCGTTGATACAAGTCGCCCGGCCGGCAATGAACCGCACTGCCGCTTGAGGGTCAATCCCTGCGGCTGCGGCGGTTATACTTCGCAGCATTTAGCCATCACCGCGTTCCACAAAGGTTGCCTCAATGTCCATGCGTAACGATGCCAACGACGATTTCGACGATGTACCGAGCCTGCGGGCCGACACCTTTGACGACGATGACATTCCGCCCACCGCCCGTACCTCCGTGCACTCGCGTACGCCGCCGGTGGTCAAGGTCAAGGCTGCGAGTACCGGGCCGCTGTGGGCACTGGTCGGCGCGTTGTTCTTTGCCTTCATCGGTCTGGCCTGGTGGAGCTTCCAGCAGATTTCGCTGATGGAGCAGCAGTTGGTCGCGACTCAGGAAAGCTTTGCGCGCATCAGCGAGGAAGCTGCGGGGCGCCTGCAGGACATTTCCGGCAAAGTCGTCGCCAGCCAGAGCAACGTCAACAGCGACAGCGAAGCCTTGAAGCTGCAGATCAAACAGCTGGAAACCCAGTTGCTGGATCAAAGCAAACAGCAGCAAGGCGTGGTCGGTCAGGCCAGCGATCTGGACAAGCGTCTGGCGCAGATGACCGCGCAGACCACCGAACAACAGAACGCCAACACCCAGTTGCAGGCCCAGGTCAAAGCTTTGAGCGCCGAACTCGCAACGCTGAAAAGCGCACCGGCGGATACCAGCAAGGTCGACGCCCAGCTCAAGAGTTATGACGCCCAGCTGAAAAGCCTTGGCGCTGATATCGCTGCGCTGAAAAAGCAGGGCAACTCGAACGCAGCGATCGAG
Source organism: Pseudomonas sp. NPDC088414 (assembly GCF_044753325.1). Classification (NCBI taxonomy): domain Bacteria; kingdom Pseudomonadati; phylum Pseudomonadota; class Gammaproteobacteria; order Pseudomonadales; family Pseudomonadaceae; genus Pseudomonas; species Pseudomonas sp. NPDC088414. The sequence continues at coordinate 140,456 of NZ_JBIVMY010000007.1, forward strand.
CGCCTGGAGCAGGAAATCGTCGTTCTCAAGAGTGAACAGGACAACCGCCCGGCAACGCCACAGGGTGGCGGCAATACCGCTGAGTTCGATGCGTTCCGCGGCCAGATGACCCGCAACCTCAACACCCTGCAGGCGCAGATTCAGAACCTGCAGCAGCAGATCAATGCCCGGCCTTAGGGCCTGATGAACTGTAGCCAGGGAGCATTGTGGTGAGGGGATTCATCCCCGATGGGGCTGCGCAGCAGCCCCCAAACCATCAGCTCGGTGTGTCAGAAAATATGTGTTCTCTCCATCAGGGCTGCTGCGCAGCCCATCGGGGATAAATCCCCTCGCTACAGGATGCGGCGCCCCTTCCTACCCCAAGCCGTCTACGCTCTTGAAACACCAACAAGAACGAGGGATGCGTTATGGGGTTTTTGCATAAAGTGGCGTGGCTCGGGGTGATGTTTTTTGTGGGGGCAGGGCAGGTCAATGCTGCCACCACACAAAAGGACGACAGCAAGGCCGCCATCGCTTTGCTGGAAAAGGCCCTGGCCTATTACCACGACAATGGCGACAAGGCTTTCGCCGCGTTCAGCCGTCAGGGCGAGTTCGTCGACAAGGATCGCTACGTGTTCGTGGTCGACACCAAAGGCGTGATGCTCGCCAGCGGCGGGCCTTCCTCAGCCTTGATCGGCCGCGATGTCAGCGAGGTGCTCGGGCCGGATCTGCAGAAGGCCTTCAAGGATGCATTGCTGGTGCCGGAAGGCAACGGCATTCAACAGGCCGAATACCGCTGGCAGAACTGGGCCGACGGCAAGGTCGAGCGCAAACATGTGTATTACCAGCGCATCGGTCAGCGCATTCTGGCAGTCGGTTATTACTTGCCGCGTGCGTCAGCCGAGCAGGCCAAGGCACTTCTCGACAAGGCTGCAACCGATCTGGGGAAAAACGAGAAGGGTACGCTGACGGCCATCAACTCGCTCAAGGGCGGTTATCTGCAGGATGACCTGTACGTGTTCGTGGTCGATCTGGACACCCAGCGCTACGTGGCCCATGGCACCAACCTGCGGCTGATCAACACTGATTTCAGCAAGATCAAGGACCCGGAAGGCAAACCGGTGGGCGAGCCGATTCTGGCGCTGATCGCCAGACAGGATGACGGTGAATACGAATACCGCTGGAAAAACCCGGTGACCGGCAAGGTCGAAGACAAGCATGCCTACCTGAGGAAGGTCGGGCATTTTCTGGTGGCGGTGGGTTACTACAGCCCTTGAGTGAACTGCTTTTGTAGGAGTGAGCCTGCTCGCGATAAGGGTGTGTCATTCAACAGTGGTTTCGACTGACACACCCTTATCGCGAGCAGGCTCACTCCTACAGGGTTTAGCGGTGTTGCTGTTATTTGGCGCCATGCTCGCGCCCGCGCAGCAACTTGTTCGGCATCGCAATCGCCGCCGCCAGCCCCAGCAGCGACACCGCCGTACTCACCCACAGCAAATGCCGGAACGTCACCGAAAGCTCGGCGCGCAAGGCGTTCTGCGCATCGCCCGGTGCGGCGTTCAGACCGTCGAGCAGCACGTTGCCCGAATGCCCCTCGCTGAGCAGCGAGTTGCTCGCCAGATGGGCAAAACTCGAATCCTGCAACAACGCCAGCAACAGCGCCGACATCAACGCTACACCCACCGCGCCGCCCAGCGAGCGGAACAGGTTGGTGGTGCTGGTGGCGACGCCGATGTCGCGTTGCTCCACCGAGTTTTGCGTGCCCACCAGTGAAGTCGGGAACTGCATGCCGCCGGCGATCCCGCTGAGCAGCATGAACAGGCTGCTGACCAGCGTTGCATCCGGTGGACTGAAGGCCATGCCGAGAATCGAGATCGGCATAAGCACTGCACCCGTCAGAATCTGCGGTTTGTAGCGTCCGGTGATCGAGGTGCGACGTCCGGCGAAATAAGCGCCAATCGGCAGGCCCATCGCCAGCGGCAGCAAGTGCAATGCCGCCGCATCCGCCCCGGCGCCGGTGACGCTCTGAAAGCGCAGCGGCATCAGCACGATCAGCGAGATCGCCTGAAAACTGGTGAAGAAAATCGTGCACCAGCACAGCAACGCGTTGCGGTTGGTGAACAAGTGCATCGGCAGCAGCGGCTCACGCGCCCGCCGTTCATGCCACACGAACACCGCCAGCACCAGCACCGCACAGGCGAACAAGCCAAGCACTTCACTGCTGCGCCACGAATGACCCTGACCGACCTGAGTGATGGCCAGCAGCAGGGCGGTCAACCCGATGATCATCAACAACGTGCCGAGGTAGTCGATGATCGGTTTGCGTTGTGGAATCGGCAGGCCGCGCAGATTGCGATTGGCAACCCACCAGGCGCCCAGCCCCAGTGGCAGATTGATCAGGAACACCCAGCGCCACGACAGGTATTCGGTCATGTAGCCGCCGAGCACCGGCCCGGCGACGCTGGCCACCGCGTACATGCTGCTGAAATAACCCTGATAACGCCCGCGTTCGCGCGGCGGGACGATGTCGCCGATGATCGCCTGACTGACCGAAATCATCCCGCCGGCACCGATGCCCTGGAGAATTCGCGCCAGCACCAGTTGTTCCATGCTTTGCGCCATGCCGCAAAACAGCGAGGCCAGTGTGAACAGGCCCATGCCGAACAGCATCAGTTTGCGTCGCCCGTACAGATCGCCGAGCTTGCCGTAGATCGGCACGGCCACGGTCATCGCCACCATGTACCCGGAAATCACCCAGGCCAGCAGGCTGACGTCCTTGAATTGGGCAGAGATGGCGGGCATCGAGACGGCGACGATGGTCTGATCCAGTGCGCCCAGAAAGATTGCCAGCATCAGCGCGACCAGCACGCTGCGAATAGCCGGTTTGGGCGTTTCAGGGTGATTAAGATTGGTCACGGGCAAGCCTGCGGGCAGTGATGGACCCGCGCTGCCATCGCACGCGGGTGGATGCTCGCCAGTGTAAGTCGATAGCAGGCTATTCGATAGCCTCGTACGGAAGTCCGACGTAATTTTCTGCAATGGTTTTTCGACCCGCTTCGGAACTGACAAAGTAGTCCAGTTCCGAGGCGCTGATCCGCTGGCTAAAATCGTCGTGCTCGTCGAAGCGGTGCAGCATGCTGGTCATCCACCAGGAAAACCGTTCAGCTTTCCATACCCGGCGCAGGCAGACTTCCGAATATTTCTCCAGCAGATCGGTGCGCCCTTCGCGATAAACCTTCAGCAGAATGTTGAACAGCGTGCTGACATCGCTGGCGGCCAGGTTCAGACCCTTGGCGCCGGTGGGCGGCACAATATGCGCGGCGTCGCCGAGGAGAAACATCCGCCCGTACTGCATGGGTTCGACGACAAAACTGCGCAGCGGCGCGATGCTTTTTTCAATCGACGGGCCCGTCACCAGTTTTTCGGCAAGCGCGGCGGGCAGGCGGGTTTTCAGCTCAGCCCAAAAGCGCTCATCGGACCAGTCGGCGACGTTTTCCTCGGCCGGCACTTGCAGGTAATACCGGGTACGGGTGGCCGAACGCATGCTGCACAGGGCAAAGCCGCGCTCGTGCCGGGCGTAGACCAGCTCTTCGTGCACTGGCGGGGTGTCGGCGAGAATCCCCAGCCAGCCGAACGGATAGACCCGTTCGAAAATCTTCAGGCAGTCCTCGGGAATCGACTGCCGGGCGACGCCATGAAAACCGTCGCAACCGGCGATGTAATCGCAATCGACGCGCCAGGTTTCACCGTCCTTTTCGAAGGTGACAAACGCCTCGTCGCTTTTCATGCCGTGAGGAACGACATCGCTCACTCCATAAAACGACAGCGCCCCGGCCTCCCGACGAGCGGCCATCAGGTCGCGAGTGACTTCGGTCTGGCCGTAAACCATCACGGTTTTGCCGCCGGTCAAACCCTGCAGATCGATGTGCGCAAGGCGTCCATCCAGTGCCAGATCGAAGCCGGTGTGCACCAACCCTTCGGCATCCATGCGCGCGCCTACGCCGGCCTGGCGCAACAGCTCTACCATGCCTTGTTCAAGCACGCCGGCGCGAATTCGCCCGAGCACGTAATCGGGTGTCTGACGTTCGACAATCAGGGTGTCGATGCCGGCGTTGTGCAGCAACTGACCGAGGAGCAATCCGGACGGACCGGCGCCAATGATAGCGACTTGGGTTTTCAGCATTTTCATTGTTTTTATGACTCGCAAGCTTCACACGACCTGAGTCGGTGAATGATTTTTATGGATCGAGTGCTTGCATTTTTCCCCCGCGGGTCTGTCAATTGAAGGTGAAAACTGAGCCGATACCTGTACATTCTGCCAATCGGTGCGATTATCGCCCGCAACCTCGAGGCCTGGATTGAAGTGATGAACAAGCCTGACCTGCCTTCGATTCCGGTGTTCAAGCTCTACGGTGAAAGCCTGGACTGGCCGACCCCTGACTTGCTGCACTGTGAAACCATTTCCAAACGCAGCCGCGAACATCAATGGGAAATCAAACCCCACCGCCACGCCGATTTGTGCCAGTTGCTCTTCGTCTTCAAAGGTCAGGCAGAGCTTGAAATCGAAGGTCAACGCACGCAGCTCGATGAACCCGCCATTCAAGTCCTGCCACCGTTGTCGGTGCATGGCTTTCGTTTTTCCGAGGACGTCGAAGGCTTTGTCGTCACCCTCGCCAATCCGCTGATCAATCACCTGCAGGCGCAACTGGGCAGTTCGGTGCACGCACTGGCCCAGGCCGAGCACTACCCGGCGGGCAAGGACGCGGAGTACCTGAACAGTCTGTTTTCAGCGTTGCAGGCCGAGTACAACGGCCATCAACCCGCGCGGGAAATGCTTATGCATTCGCTGGTCAGCGTGATCATGGTCTGGGTCAGCCGTCAGGCGCTCGTGCGCCATAACGCCAGCCAGCGGCCGCAACGCCAGCGCGAATACCTCAACGGGTTCATTCAATTGGTGGAGGAGACGTACCGCCAGCATGTGAAGGTCGAAGACCTCGCCCATCGTTTGGGGATTTCGGTATCACACCTCAACGGCACCTGCCGCGAACTGGCAGGGCAGCCAGCGCTGCAGATCATGCACGAACGCCAGTTGCTGGAAGCCAAACGGTTGCTGACCTACACCAGCATGACCATTTACGAGATGTCGGAGTTGTTGGGGTTTTCCGATCCGACCAACTTCACGCGCCTGTTCCGGCGCAGGGTGGGGATTTCGCCAAAGGCGTTTCGTGACCGGCTGAAGGCCGAGCAGTGAATCTGTTGCCACCACTGATCCCTGTGGGAGCTGGCTTGCCAGCGATTGCGTCCTGTCAGTCAGCACTGAAGGCGTCTGGGCCACCGCCATCGCTGGCAAGCCAGCTCCCACAGGATTGATAGCAACCCCGATCAGCGCAATGCGTTCAGCGTCGCATTGTGCGGAATACAACGCTCGAAATTGCAGCTCGCATATTCGCGCGGCAGTTGTCGCAGTTGCTCGACCCGCCAGGCGGCGGTGCCGTACAGCGCCAGCGTGGCAGCGCAGGTGATGAAAATCGCGAAGTACCTTCTTGTTCTGATGTTCATGGCGTTGACCTCTGAACGCATACCCTGCGGTATTACTTTCAGCATAGAACAAGATCAAAAGATCGTCCGAACGCGGCCCGAACCTGTGGCAGCTCCTACAGGGTTATGTGTAGGAGCTGCCTCAGGTTCGGGCCGCGTTCGGACGATCTTTTGCTTTTCTACAACCCCACATCCCACTCTGGATTCTCTGGAAACCGCTGCACCAGATAATCCAGCATGCTGCGCAGCGCCGCCGGCATGTGCTTGCGTGAGGCGTACACCGCGTAGATGTTCATCTGCCGTGGCTCGGCATGCGGTAGCAAACGCACCAGTTCACCGGCATGCACATGCACCCCGGCCTGATAGGTCGGCAGCATCGCCACGCCGGCTCCGGCCAGGGTTGCGCGCAATAGAGTGCTGGCCTCGTTGGCGCTGATGTTGCCCTGCACCGGCACCGACACCGGTTCGCCATCCTCTTCGAAATGCCACAGACTCTTGCCGAAATACGAGTGCGTCAGGCAGTTGTGCCGGCTCAGGTCCTCGACGCGCTGCGGTGACGGGTTATCGCGCAGATAAGCCGGTGCGGCGCAGACCACGGAGCGGCACACGGTCAGGCGCCGGGCGATCAGGTTCGGATCGAGGTCATTGCTGGTGCGGATCGCCAGATCGATGCGCTCATCCACCAGATTCACCGTGCGGTCGAGCATTTGCATGTCGATGCTGACCCCGGGGTAGCGTTTGACGTATGCCGCCATGGCATCGGCCAGTTGCGCCTGACCGAACGAGGTACTGACACTGATGCGCAGCAGTCCGCGCGGTGCCTCGTCGGGTTCGCTGACGGCGGCCTGCATGTCGGTCGAGAGTTCGAGCATCTGCCGACAGCGCGGCAGGATTTCGCTGCCGGCGGCAGTCAGGCTCAACTTGCGTGTGGTGCGGTGCATCAGACGCGCGCCGACCCAGTCTTCCAGCTCCGCCAGATAACGCGACACCACCGGCCGTGACAGGTCCAGATGGTCAGCCGCCGCTGATTGGCTGCCCAGATCCACCACGGTGACAAACACCCGCATTGCTTGAAGACGATCCATGATTTGCCCGCTTTCAGAAACAAACTATGTCCAAGCATCGCATTTTTTGTACCGAGTCAGGCAACTAAGCTCTGTCCCATCGCCAAACACGGCATTCGGATCACGGAGCAACAGATGATCGGCTTCACTACCCTCAAGCGCGTTTTGCTGGCCACCGCCACCCTCGGTTTTGCGGCCCACGCCGCTGCCGCCAACCTGACCCTGGATGTCTACAACCCGGGCTCCAAGGCGATTTTCCCGGTGACTTCGGTGCTGGTCAGCGGCGAGAAAGACGCGATTCTGGTCGATGCACAATTCGGCAAGGCCCAGGCCGAGCAGGTGGTGGAAAAGATCCGCGCCAGCGGCAAGCATCTGACCACCATTTACATCAGCCACGGTGACCCGGATTACTACTTCGGCCTCGACACCCTGACCCAGGCTTTCCCCGACGCCGAAGTGCTGGCCTCGCAGCCGACCGTCGATCACATCAAGCAGACCATCGACGGCAAACTCGCTTTCTGGGGGCCGAAAATGGGCGCCGACGTGCCGGCCAAAACCATCGTGCCGGGCGTACTCAAGGGCGACAGCCTGATGCTCGAAGGTCAGAAGTTGCAGGTGGTGGGCCTTGAAGGCAAGCAACCGGATCGCAGCTTCGTGTGGATTCCGTCGCTCAAGGCGGTGGTCGGTGGCGTGGTGGTGGCCGAGAACATTCATGTGTGGATGGCCGATACCCAGACTGCGCAATCCCACGCCGACTGGCTGGACACCCTGCATTCGATCGAAACCCTGAAACCGAAAACCGTGGTGCCGGGTCACTACCTGGGCGAGAGCAGCCGCTCGCTGGCGAGCGTGAAATTCACCGCCGACTACATTAAGGCTTTCGACGAAGAAACTGCCAAGGCCAAGGATTCCGCCGCACTGATCAAGGCCATGCAGAAACGCTACCCGAAACTCGGCGAAGAAAGCTCGCTGGAGCTGAGCGCCAAAGTCGCCAAGGGCGAGATGAAGTGGTAACCCGATTGATCTGAAACAGAGGTCGTGAGGACTGTTGTGGCGAGGGAGCTTGCTCCCGCCCGCCTGCGCAGCAGGCGTAAAGCTGCCAATGCGTTGTACCTGAAACAGGCGGGGAGTGCTTCGCCCTCCAGCGGGAGCAAGCTCCCTCGCCACAGGAAATACCGCTTCAAGCCTGGATTTATGCCGTCGTTGAAACTCTCAAGCCAACTGGAGAATGTCATGAGCAAGATCGCAATCATTGGTGCCACCGGCCGTGCCGGTAGCCAACTGCTGGAAGAAGCCCTGCGTCGCGGGCATAGCGTCACCGCCATCGCCCGCGACACCTCGAAGATCGGCGCGCGTGCCGGTGTGGTCAGCAAGAATGTCGATGTGCTGGATTCGGCGGCGCTGCAAGCCGCAGTCGCCGGTCACGACGTGGTGATCAGCGCTGCGCATTTCGCCACTGTACCGGCCAGTGCCGTGGTTGGCCCGGTGAAGCAGGCGGGGGTGAAACGTCTGCTGGTGGTCGGTGGTGCCGGTTCGCTGTTGCTGCCGGACGACACTCGAGTGATTGACAGCGCCGGTTTCCCCGCTGAGTACAAAACCGAGGCCAGCGCTGGCGCAGCGTTCCTCAATGCCTTGCGTCAGGAGAAGGATCTGGACTGGACTTTCCTCTCGCCGTCGGCCGAGTTCGTCGAAGGTGAGCGCACCGGCACCTTCCGCGTTGGCAAGGATCACTTGCTGGTGAGTGCCGAAGGCCGTAGCTGGATCACCTTCGCCGATTACGCGATTGCTCTGCTCGACGAAGTGGAGACGCCGAAGCATTCGCGTCAGCGGTTTACGGTCGGATATTGAGTGAATCCTCGCCCCTCACCCCAGCCCTCTCCCGGAGGGAGAGGGAGCTGACCGCGGGGGCTTGCGGTATACGTCGACCTGAGTGATCGAGTCGATTATGGATCCGGTGCAGTCCTTTCTGGTCGGTAGATTTCTTCAGCAATCCCCAATCAGTCCCCTCTCCCTCCGGGAGAGGGTTAGGGTGAGGGGAAAAGCCTCAGCGCAAATGCGCCTGTTCCACCAGCCAGATCATCAGCTCCTCCAACTGCGGCGACGCTTCCCCACCCTGCGGCATCACCACGTAGTAGCCCAGCCCCGTTTTCACCTTCAGCTCAAACGGCATCACCAGCCGCCCGGCGCGCAGGTCATCGCCGATCAGCGACCAGTCGCCAATCGCCACCCCCGTCCCATGCGACGCCATCGACATCGCCTGATCCAGCGTCTCGAAATGCTGCCCGGTGTTGACGTTGTTCAACTGCAACTCGGCCGCCGTCAGCCACACCGTCCAGTCCTGCGTATCGCGGGTCGGATGCAGCAGCAGATGCTGTTGCAGATCGGCCGGTTCGCTCAGCGCCGGCGGGCCTTTCAATAATGCTGGCGAACACACCGGGGTCAGTTGCTCATCGAACAGATGCAGGGCAGTCGAGGAGTTGTCCGGCGGCGTGCCGTAGATCACCGCCGCATCGAACTGCTCGCGCTGAAAATCCACGCCGTGGGCCAGGGTGGTGGTCAGTTTGACCGGTACATCCGGGCGTTCCTTTTGCCATTGCAGCAGGCGCGGCACCAGCCAGCGCATCACGCAGCTTGGCGCCTTGAGCTGCAGGGTCTGGCGCTTGCGACCGATCTGCTCGGTGGCCTCGCTGATCAAACCGAAGATTTTTTCCACCCGCGGTAGCCATTCACGTCCTTCGGCGGTCAGTTCCAGGCCTCGGGCCAGACGGATGAACAACTCATACCCCAGATGATCCTCCAGCCCGGCGATCTGCCGGCTCACCGCGCCCTGGGTGATGTGCAACTGCTCGGCCGCCCGGGTGAAGTTGCAGCACTGTGCAGTAATCAGAAACGTGTGCAGGGCGGGCAGGGGAGGCAGTCGTTTCATGTGGATCCAAGGTATGACGTGAGGACATGGCTAGTATGACTTTTAATCGATTGTTGCCGCTACCTGCCGCCCGTTCAATGAGCCCATTGAAGGGCCCTTTGTAGGAGTGAGCCTGCTCGCGATAGCGATGTGTCAGTCACCGTAATGTTGAATGTGAAGACGCCATCGCGAGCAGGCTCACTCCTACACAAAGGCCTTGTGTCTCAAACGAACAAGAAGGGCAATCGACATGGCGACGTGTGGCGAAGTACTGGTCAAGTTACTCGAGGATTACGGGGTCGAGCAGGTGTTCGGCATTCCCGGGGTGCACACCGTGGAGCTGTATCGCGGGCTGGCCCGTTCGAGCATCAACCATGTCACCCCACGGCATGAACAGGGCGCCGGTTTCATGGCTGACGGCTATGCGCGCACCAGCGGCAAACCGGGTGTGTGTTTCATCATTACCGGCCCGGGCATGACCAACATCACCACCGCGATGGGCCAGGCCTACGCCGACTCGATCCCGATGCTGGTGATCTCCAGCGTGCAGACCCGCAGCCAGTTGGGCGGCGGTCGCGGCAAGCTCCACGAGCTGCCGAACCAGAGTGCGCTGGTCGGCGGTGTCGCGGCGTTCTCCCACACCCTGATGTCGGCGGCGGAATTGCCGGGCGTGCTGGCCCGTGCCTTCGCGCTGTTCCAGGCCGGGCGCCCGCGTCCGGTGCACATCGAAATTCCGCTGGACGTGCTGGTGGAAGAAGCCGATGAACTGCTCGCCAGCGTCCCGGTGCACATCGACCGCGCCGGGGCTGCACCTGCAGCCGTACGACGCATGAGCGAGTTGCTGGCCGGCGCTAAACGTCCGCTGATTCTCGCCGGTGGCGGCGCCATCGATGCCGCCGCCGAACTCACCGAACTGGCCGAACTGCTCGACGCCCCGGTGGCGCTGACCATCAACGCCAAAGGCATGCTGCCGTCCAGCCATCCGCTGCTGATCGGTTCGACACAAAGCCTGGTCGCCACTCGTGCACTGGTGGCCGATGCCGACGTGGTGCTGGCGATCGGCACTGAACTGGCCGAAACCGACTACGACGTGACCTTCGCCGGCGGCTTTGAAATCCCCGGCAAGTTGCTGCGCATCGATATCGACGCCGACCAGACCGTGCGCAACTATCCGCCGCATGTGGCCTTGGTCGCCGACTCGCGCAACGCCGCACAAGCGCTGCTCGGTGCATTGTCTCAGCAGGCGCTGGCCGAGCGGCGCAATGATTGGGGTCAGGTGCGGGCAGCACGTCTGCGCGATGAGCTGGCCGCGACCTGGGATGCGCCAACCCTGGCCCAGACCCGTTTTCTGGAAACCGTGCTGCACGAGTTGCCGGACGCGGTGTTCGTCGGCGACTCCACGCAACCGGTGTACACCGGCAACCTCACGTTCAACCCGGAACGTCCACGGCGCTGGTTCAACTCGTCCACCGGTTACGGCACCCTCGGTTACGCCCTGCCGGCGGCGATTGGCGCGTGGCTCGGGGGCGGCATTGAGGGCGGCGCTCGTCCGCCAGTGGTGTGCCTGATCGGCGACGGCGGTCTGCAGTTCACCCTGCCGGAACTGGCCAGCGCGGTCGAAGCGCGCACCCCGGTGATCGTGTTGCTGTGGAATAACCAGGGTTACGAAGAGATCAAGAAGTACATGGTCAACCGCGCCATCGAACCGGTGGGCGTCGATATCTACACCCCGGATTTCATCGGTGTGGCCAAGGCGCTGGGTTGCGCCGCCGAAGCGATCGGCTCGGTTGAGCAATTGCGTGGCGCGCTGCGTGCGGCGACTGATCGCCAAGGCCCGACCGTGATCGAAATCGACCAGAGCCAATGGATGCAGGCGGTGGCCCAATGAGCAGTTTCCCAACCACACTCGATGGCCTGTACATCAACGGCCAATGGTCGGCCGGGCGTGAACACCTGCGGGTGATCAACCCGGCGACCGAAGCGCTGCTGACCACGGTCAATGGCGGCGATGAACGCGCGGTAGATCTGGCCGTCAGCGCGGCCACTGAAGCGTTCAAGCGCTGGTCGAAAACCACTGGCGCCGAGCGTGGCGCGATCCTGCGCAACATCGCCAACGGCGTGCGCAACGGTCGTGATCACCTGATGAGGTTGCAGTCGAGCAACAACGGCAAACCGCAATTCGAAGCGGCGATCGACGTCGATGATGTGATCGCCACCTTCGAGTATTACGCCGAACTCGCTGAAGGCCTCGACGCACAACTCGACAGCAACGTGGCGCTGCCCAGCGATGACTTCAGCGCGCGTCTGCGCCGTGAACCGTGCGGTGTGGTCGGGCTGATCGTGCCGTGGAATTTCCCGATGGTCACCACCGCCTGGAAACTCGCGCCGGCGCTTGCCGCCGGTTGCTGCGTGGTGCTCAAACCGTCGGAAGTCACGCCGCTGCCGGAGCTGGAACTGGCGGCGATCATCGCTGAATCCGGTCTGCCCGACGGCGTGTTCAACCTGGTGTGCGGCACCGGGCTGGCGGTCGGTGCGCCGCTGTCGGCGGATCCGCGTATCGCCAAGATCTCCTTCACCGGCAGCAACGCCGTCGGCGTGCAGGTGATGCAGCGCGCCGCTGAAACGGTGAAGGGCGTGAGCCTGGAACTGGGCGGCAAATCTTCGTTGCTGGTACTCGAAGATGCCGACCTGGAACTGGCCGTGGAACTGGCTTGCGGCGGCGGTTTTTTCAACGCCGGGCAGATGTGCTCGGCCACCAGTCGGGTGCTGGTGGCCGATGAGCTGGCCGATGAGTTTTTAGAGCGTCTGCAAAAGCGTGCGCAAGCGATTCGCGTGGCAGACCCGTTCGACCCGGACGTGGAGATGGGCGCACTGGTCAATCAGGCGCAATACCAGCGCGTGCTCGGTCATATCGACCGTGGCCTGAGCGCTGGCGCCAAGCTGGTGTGCGGCGGCAATCGTCCGGCGCATCTGCCACGCGGTTATTTTTTGCAGCCAACGGTGTTCACCGATGTGCCCCTCGACAGTGCGCTGTGGTGCGAAGAGATTTTCGGTCCGGTGCTCTGTGTGCGCAGTTTCAGCAGCGAAGCCGAGGCGATTGCGCTGGCCAACGACAGCCAGTTCGGGCTGGTCGCGAGTGTGGTGACGCGTAACGCCGAGACTGCCGACCGGGTCGCCAACGCCCTGCAGGCGGGGCTGGTGTGGCTCAACGCGCCGCAAGTGATCTTCCCGCAGACGGCGTGGGGCGGCTACAAGCAGAGCAGCATCGGCCGCGAATTGGGGCCATGGGGCCTGGCTGCGTTTCAGGAAATCAAACACGTGATCCGGGCGCTCTGAACGCCCGAAAACGGTGAGCGCATGCCTCGCAACGAGGCATGCGTCGGTGTCATGGCTTCGATGAGTTTTTATCGATAGTCAGGTGTATTGCACGACCTCAGGATGAACCCGTCGGCAGCGCTGCAGGCCTTTGAAAACAAGGCCTGCAGCGGATCCGGCCGCGCGGATGCAACGGTTGCGACCAACCTCATACTTAAAAGAACAAAGGGAGTCCGTCATGGGCGAGCACGATCTGAACAGGCGTCAATTCATTAAAACCGTCGGCGTCGCCTCGGTAGCGGCGGCGGCCCTGAGCATGCCCTTCATCCGGGCCAGCGCCAGCGACACGCGATTCGCCGGCAAGACTCTGCGCCTGCTGACCTGGTCGGATGACACCGGCCTCGCCGCACTGCGCAACATCGCCGCCACCTTCGAGGCCAAGACCGGCGCCAAGGTCATCGCCGACCGCACCGGCAGCACCTCGGAAATGGTCGCGAAACTCAAGGCCGGCGGTGATCGTCCGCAGTACGACATCATCACCCTGGCCGGGGTCGGCGCCGAAGGTCTGGCCGCCGCCGGACTGCTGGAAAAGCCCGACCTCAACCGCATTCCCAACCTGATCGACGTACCGGAAAAATACCGCACCGGCGCCAACGGCCACGGCATCGGTTATCTGCTGTGGTGCAACAGTCTGGTCTACAGCACCCGCACCCTCAAACAGGCACCGGACAGTTATGCCGCGCTGTGGGATGCCGATCTGGCGCCGAACATTTTCCTGCCGCCGCCGAACTGGACCGAGGCCATGGACCTGATCATCATCGCCGCGAAACTGGCCGGCGGTGACGAACACAACATCGAACCGGGCTTCAAGAAACTCGCCGAGCTCAAGGAGCGTGTGGTTACCCTCGGCGAGAATCCGAACCAGATCGCCGAGCTGTTCCGCACCGGTTCCCTGGACATGGGCGGCCTGTACGCCCCGGCGTTTTTCCCCAAGCAGATCCGCGATCCGAACTACGGCCTCGGTGCCACGTTCGGCATGAAGGAAGGTTTCTACACCGACCTGATGCTCTCGGTAATGCCGAAGAACCGTCCGGGCGACACTGATCTGGCCTACGCCTTCATCGACCACTCTCTCGACCCGCTGGTGCAGGGCAAGATGGCCGAAGACATCTTCAACGGCCCGGTCAACGCCAAGGCGATCATCTCCGCCGAAGCGCGCAAGAGCCCGTACATCCTCACCCCGGAGCAGATTGCCGAGAAGGCGATCATGCACGACAACGCCTTCCTGGCGACTGTGCATGACCAATGGATTCGTCGTTATACGGAAATTTTTTCTTCCTGATTTCCGAGGACTGAAAATCTTTTGTGGCGAGGGAGCTTGCTCCCGCTCGGCTGCGAAGCAGCCGCAATCTGAATGGCGACCTGGCGAATGCATCTAGCCATTGATGGGGCCGCTTCGCGACCCAGCGGGAGCAAGCTCCCTCGCCACAGGGTTGATCCCGGATTTCAATCCTGTTGCTTTTCCATTGACGAGATCATTGCTATGGAACATCAATCCCTGACCCAACCGGTCGGCGCCGCTGACGTGCGCCCGGCGCGCGGTGTTTCGCCGACTGCCCGGGCGTGGTTTTTCCTCACACCGTCGATGCTGTTTCTCGGTGTGCTGATCGCCGCCAGCCTGCTGGTGCTGCGCATGAGTGTCGGCAGCAAAGGCGCGGAATGGAGCGGGTTCAGCCTCGCCAGTTACGCGCAGTTGCTCGAACCCTATTACCTCAAGTCCCTGTTGCTGACCCTGCGTCTGGCGCTGATCAGTGCAGTGATCGCGGTGCTGCTGGCGATCCCGGTGGCGTACACCATGTCACGGCTGACCTCGCCATTCGTGCGGCGGATTTTCCTCGCGGCGGTGCTGTTGCCGCTGCTGGTCAATCTGTTACTGCAAAGCTACGGCTGGCTGGTGATTCTCGGCCCGGGCGGGATGCTCAACCAGACGCTGATGGGCCTGGGCCTGATCAAGCGCCCGATCATGCTGCTGTACAACCAGAACGGCGTGCTGATGGGCCTGGTGCAGACCGCGTTTCCGCTGGCGGTGTTGCCGATTGCCAGCGCCATGCGCGGTGTTGCGCGTACCTACGAAGAGGCCGCCGCAACCTTGGGCGCCAGCCGTTTTCAGGTGTTCCGTCAGGTGGTGCTGCCGATGAGTCTGCCGGGGATCATCACCGGGGCGACGCTGGTGTTCGCCTACAACGCCAGCAGTTTTGTCGTGCCGTTGCTGCTCGGTGGCCGCCGGGTACCGATGCTCGCGGTGATGGTGCATGACCAGATCGCGCCGCTGATGAACTGGCCCGCGGCATCGGCGGCCGGGGTGGTGCTGATCGTCACCACGCTGGCGATCATGACCCTGTCCGAATACATCACCGGCCGTCGTCGGCGTCTGCTGGAGGCTTCGCAATGAGTTCCCTGACCAACAAGCGCATGGCGTTGTTGCCCGGCGACACCGGCAAGTTCGCCGGAATCCTCTCCGGGTTCATTCTGCTGCTGGCGGTGTTGCCGATCCTGACCATGATCGTGATGTCGTTCAGCGGTGCGTCGAACCTCGACTTCCCGCCGAGCAGCTACAGCCTGCAGTGGTACAAGGCAGCCTGGCACACCTTCGTCTCGCCGGACGCCAGCGACGTGCTGAGTCTCGGCCAGGCCATGGCCACCAGCCTGCTGGTGTCGTGCCTGACCATGGTCTTCGCCACGCTGATCGCGGTGCCCGCCGCCTATGCGCTGACCCGTTGCGAGTTCCGTGGCAAAGCCGTGGCGCTGCAGCTGATGTCGCTGCCACTGGTGTTTCCGATGGTGGTGTTGGGCCTGGCGTTGCTGCTGGTGTTCGACAGCCTGCCGTTCCATCTGACCACCTCGCGGCTGGTGATTGCCCACGTGATTCTGGCGCTGCCGTTCGTGGTGAAAAACTGCACCGCCGCCATGCTCTCGATCGGCAGCGAAGTCGAAGAGGCGGCGCGGATGCTCGGCGCTTCACCACTGCGGGCGATTGTCGACGTGGTGGTGCCGTTGATGAAGTCGGGGATTCTGGCGGGGATGCTGCTGGCGTTCATCGTCTCGTTCAACGAATTCACCGTGACCTATTTCCTCTACACCATCGACGTCATGACCGTGCCGATCTGGATGTACAGCCGCACCGTGTCATCGCTCGACCCTACCGTGTTCTCGTTTGCCGTGCTGATCGTGCTGATCGACTTCGTCCTGATCTGGGCGCTGGAGAAGCTGGTGGGCGAGGGCGGCGTTTCCTTTTGATTTGAGGTGCAACATGACTGGTCTGATTCTGGAAAACGTCGAGAAATTCTACGGCTCGGCTTGCGCGGTACAGGACGTCAACCTGCATTTGCCCGAGGGCAAACTGGTGTGTTTTCTCGGCCCGTCGGGCTGCGGCAAAACCACCTTGCTGCGGATGATCGCCGGGCTGGAAACCCTCACCGGCGGCGAGATTCGCCTGGATGGCGAGAACATCGGCCACACCCCGGCGCACCTGCGCAACTTCGGCATGGTGTTCCAGTCGCTGGCGCTGTTCCCGCACATGACTGTCGGCGAGAACATCGCCTATCCGCTGAAACTGCGCGGCGTGAGCAAGGCCGAGCAGCAGGCGCGGGTGGTGGAGTTGCTGGAGTTGATTCAGCTGCAAGCAATGATCGACCGGCCGGTGGCGAAACTCTCCGGCGGGCAACGGCAGCGGGTGGCGATTGCCCGGGCCATCGCCTCGCGGCCGAAAATCCTTTTGCTCGACGAACCGCTGTCGGCGCTGGACGCCAAGTTGCGCGAGTCGATGCAGGTGGAAATCCGCCAGTTGCAACAGCGCTTGAACATCACCACGATCATGGTCACCCACGACCAGCGCGAAGCCATGACCATGGCCGACATCGTCGTGGTGCTGGGCGAACACAAGGTGCAGCAGGTGGGCACGCCGATCGAAATCTACCGGCATCCGGCCAACGAATTCGTCGCTGATTTCATCGGCTCGGGCAACATCTTCCCGGCCACGGCGCTGGGCGACGGCAAGGTCAGTTTGCCGGGCGGTGATGCGCTGCAAGTGCCGATCTGCAGCAGCATCGAGGTGGGGCAGAAGGTGAAGATGCTGATTCGTCCGGAGGACCTGCAACTGTCCGCGCCACAAGCCACGGCGGGCAATCGCTTGCTCGGCAAGGTGACGTTCGTGCGCGATATCGGCGCGACCATCGAGACCACGGTGGAGTGTTCCGGGGTGACGTTCACCGCATTGAGCACGCCGTGTCAGGGGATCGGTTTGGGGATCGGGCATCCGGTGTCGGTGACGTTGCCGAGCGAGGCGTGTCGGGTACTCGGTGCCTGATTCTGGATTGAGGTTGTCTTGACTGGCCCCATCGCTGGCAAGCCAGCTCCCACAGGTTTTTCGGGTGTGCACAAATTCTGTGTTCAGCACAAAACCCTGTGGGAGCTGGCTTGCCAGCGATGGCGTCAATCGATCCAGCACAAACCTGATCAGACCGACTGCCGCAACCGCGCCAGATCCCGCAACGGCGGCGCACCAAACAAGCGGCTGTACTCGCGGCTGAACTGCGACGGGCTTTCATAGCCCACGCGATAGCCCGCCGCCGACGCTTCCAGCCCTTCGGCCAGCATCAGGCGCCGCGCTTCCTGCAGACGCAGCTGCTTCTGGTACTGCAACGGACTCATCGCGGTCATCGCCTTGAAACGGTGATGCAGGGTCGAGACGCTGAGGTTCACTTCTTTCGCCAGATCATCGATGCGCAGTGGCTGCTCGAAGTTGCCGTTGAGCCATTTGATCGCCTGGCTGATGCGGTGGCTCTGGCTGTTGGCAATCGCGATTTCATACAAGCGATGGCCCTGCGGACTGCGCAGCAGGCGATAGAGAATCTCCCGGCGAATCAGCGGCGCGAGCATGGCAATGTCTTTCGGCGCATCCAGCAAGCGTGCCAGACGCAACACCGCGTCGAGCATCGCGCTGTCGATCTTTTCCACATACAGGCCACGCCCGGTCGGCCGGGTCGGCACGCCCATCGGCCCGGCGTCGGCGATCAGTGCGGTGATTTCCGCCGGATCGATGTCCAGACGCACAGCGAGGATCGGATCTTCCGGCGAGACATTCACCACCCGCCCGCTCAGCGGCATCGAGACCGAGACCACCAGGTAATTCAGCGGGTCGTAATTGAAGTATTCGTCCGCCAGCCGCACCTCTTTGCGGCCCTGGGCCATGATGCACAACGCCGGTTGCGCCAGCACCGGGGCGAAGTCGTGGGATTTTGTGTGGCGCGACATGAACAGCGAACCGATGGCGGTCTGGTAACTGCCATCGTCGGTGGTGTTGCGGCGGATGATCCCCGCGAGCTCCGCACGCTGTTTTTCCATGTCGACATCGAGCGGGGCCTGGAAACGATCGAATGACGTCATGCGCGGCATCCTCTGCTAAGACGGTGGAATGGGGCAGAGCCTATATTTGTGCAAGCGCAAGCGGTAGACACATCCTGTCAAATGCTTGCCTGATTCTGCATGGGCTGCTTTTGCGTGCCGGCCAACGCTTAGTCATCGCCTCCTCATTGCTTGGGGCGAACACTCCTGTAGGAGCTGCCGAAGGCTGCGATCTTTTGATTTTAAAAACAAAAGTCAAAAGATCGCAGCCTTCGGCAGCTCCTACACAAAAGCGTTGTGACAGCGGTGTGACAGGTTTCTAGCCATCGATGCGGGGCGTTTGTGCAGTCTCGCAGGATTGTGCAACGCAGCGGCAGGAATCGACTAACGGCACCTTGCGCCCGGCCCTTAACCTTGGATCCTGTCGCAGCCCGTCCCCCGGCTGCCACGCGACTCCCTGGGAGGGTTGAACATGTCCAAGCAGATTCCCGTCAGTCATATGGCCTTCGTTCGAGCGCGCGCCGGACGCTCCGCCGAACTGGGTGTACGCCTCAGTGCCTTGATCGAACCTTCACGCAACGCCCCCGGTTGCCTGAACTTCGCCCTGCAGCATTCGCAATGCGATCCGGAGCTGTGGCTGGTCTCCGGTTTCTGGAGCCATCAACAGGCGATGACCGCCTATTTCAACAGTCCGTCGATGCAAATCTTTGCCGAATTGGTTCAAGACCTGGTGGTCAACAGCCTGGATTTCCACACCTTCAAAGAGGTGTCGGCGGCGCAGGCGCTCGGACAATGCCCGGCACCGATACACAAACTCGCCGGTTGAGGGTTTAATGTCCGGCTTATTCGTCTGAGCCAGGATGTGTGCCATGGCACGTAAAGAGTTTGAACACTTCGAAGCAGTCTCCGCAGTCGTCCCCGTCGAGTTGGGCGGCAACAAGGGTTATCACGCGGCAATCGCGGTCAAGGCCCTGGTCGATGGCGGTGCGCCACGCTTCCACAAACTGCTGGGTGATCAGGTGTTCCCCGGCGCCATCGCTGCCGATGAGGCTGCCATCAATGAGCTGGACCGCCTCAAGGGTGTCACTGATGACGCCGAGTTGATCTGGTAGTTACTTGACCGCCCCCGGGCGCCACATCTTGAACAGGGCTTGAGGCCCCAACTGGAAATAATCCGCCGGCCCGCCGCCGCGCAGAATCGGTTCTGCCGCGGCGGTGTCGTAGATCCCGTCCCTCAACAGCCACTTGGCGATATGCACGGCGACCACTTCGCCGAGCACCAGCCAGCTCGGCACCGTTTCGCCATCGGCGCGCTGCAACTGAATGATCTGCGTGACCTTGCACTCGAAGGACACCGGGCTTTCGGCTACCCGTGGCACCGCAATCACCTTCGACGCCGCCGGCGTCAGCCCCGCCAATTCAAACTCGTCGACCTCGGGCGCGACCATCGCGCAGCTCTGGTTCATCTGTTCGGCCAGCGGCCGGGTGGCGAGGTTCCAGGCGAACTCGCCGGTCTGCTCGATGTTGTTCAGGCTGTCTTTGCGCCCGACGCTGGAAAAACCAATGATCGGCGGGATGTAGTTGAACGCGTTGAAGAAGCTGTATGGCGCCAGGTTCAACTGCCCATTGGCATCCTGCGAAGAAATCCAGCCGATAGGGCGCGGGCCGACGATGGCGTTGAACGGATCGTGGGGCAGGCCGTGGCCGTTGGCGGGTTCGTAGTAGTGGATGTCGTCGGACATGGATGGGGTTCCGGAAGGGGGCTAGGACAGGTGAACAATAGTGCAAGCACGGTCAGACAATTTCCAGTCGGTCGCTGATATTCCATTCAATGGAAACCTGTGGGAGCTGGCTTGCCAGCGATGGCGGTCTGTCAGTCGACAATTATTTTGAATGAAAGATTGTCATCGCTGGCAAGCCAGCTCCCACAGGGTTTTGCGTGGATTTCAGAAATTGTGCTGCCCCAGAAATGACTAAGCCCGGCCGAGGCCGGGCTGTGGAAGGACCGCTGATAGTCAGCTGATGGCTGCAGCGGTCCCGGTTTTATCGAAGCCGTCAGCCGCGATGGCGTTGGCAGTACCGGTTTTATCGAAGCCATCGGCGGCCACGGTTTTGCCGATGTTGGTTTTATCGAAACCGTCAGCAGCGTAAGTGCTCGAGTGGCTGGTTTCGATGGCGGCGGTGCCGCCGGAAATGAATTCGGCCGATTTGGTTTTGTCCGAGCCATCGGCAGCGAAGGTGTTGGCGGCCAGTACGGACAGGGTCAGGGCGAGGATCAGTTTGGTTTTCATGTTCGTGACTCCAGATGGGTTGGCGGTGTGTCTTGCTTGGGTTTAATGCTACGCCAACTAAATTGATTAAAAAGCGCAAATTAATGCTAAAAACCATCGATTAACTTGATATTAAGGGCGGCGCATTGATTGGCTTCCACTGTCCGGGGAGCGAACGCCGCGCAGGTCATCGATCAGGTATTGGCAGGGTGCAAGGGCAGCATTAATGGGGGATTAATCGCTGTTTTCGCGATATGACAGATTTTTCATCTGTTGCCGACCGCTTTTTCACCGGCGCATCGCCAGTCTGCCCACGGCCAGAAAACCCAAGAACCGGCCGTCTCACACTGGAGCTTTGCTTGCGATGAACAAACTGCCTCAAATCACCCTGGCGTTCTGGGTCATGAAAATCTGCGCGACGACCTTGGGGGAAACCGCGGGGGATTTGCTGTCGATGACCCTCAACGTCGGGTACGCCCTCAGCTCGCTGATCCTGATCAGCGTGTTTGTGCTGACCCTGATCAGCCAACTGATGGCCAAGACCTACAAGCCGCTGCTGTACTGGATCGTGATTCTGTCCACCAGCACCGCCGGCACCACCATGTCCGACTTCATGGACCGCACCCTCGGGCTCGGCTATGCCACCGGGTCGATGATACTGATCGCGATTCTGCTGGCGATCTTCGCGGCCTGGCGCCTGAGTGGCGATTCGCTGAACGTCAGCAAGGTGCAGACCTTCCGTGGCGAGATGTTTTACTGGATGGCGATTCTGTTTTCCAACACGTTGGGCACGGCGCTCGGCGACTACCTGGCCGATGATTCGGGCCTGGGGTTCGCCGGTGGCGCGCTGCTGATCGGCTCGACCATTGCCGTGGTCGTGGCGCTCAAATACTTCACGAAGATTTCGTCGGTGCTGTTGTTCTGGGTGGCGTTCGTGCTGACCCGGCCGTTTGGTGCGACCTTGGGCGATCTGATGACCAAGCCCCATGAAAAGGGTGGCCTGGACTTCGGCACCATCGGCTCGTCGGCGGTGCTGGCGGGGATTCTGCTGGTGATGATTGTCGGCGCGTCGTATGCACAGAAGCGTTACGGCAAGCCAACGATAGTTGCTGAATTGTCCTGATACCGAGTCGCCCCAATCGCTGGCAAGCCAGCTCCCACAATAATCGGTGATGTTCACCAAATCTGTGTGCACCACCCGAACCTGTGGGAGCTGGCTTGCCAGCGATGAGGCCACCACAGCCACCGTTGCAGTGGCTGTGAAAACCCGATCAGTCAGTCACGATCCGCGAGTGTTTCTGCGTGTCTTTCATGGTGATGTACACCAGCAGCGACACCGCGATGCACGCGGTCACGTACCAGTAGTAACCGGTTTCCATGCCGATGCTCTTGAACCACAGTGCGATGTATTCGGCGGTGCCGCCGAAGATCGACACGGTCAGTGCGTACGGCAGGCCGACGCCCAGCGCGCGGATTTCGGTCGGGAACAGTTCGGCTTTCACCACGGCGTTGATCGAGGTGTAGCCGCTGACGATGATCAGTGCCGCCATGATCAGGAAGAACGCGCCCCACCAGGTCTGGATGGTGTGCAGGGTCATCAGGATCGGCACGGTGAAGATCGTGCCGAGCACGCCGAAAGCGATCAGGATCGGACGCCGACCGATCTTGTCCGACAGGCCACCGATGATCGGCTGCAGGCACATGAACAGGAACAGCGTGGCGGCGGAAATGGTGGTCGAGTCGGAGATGCTCATGCCGACGGTGTTTACCAGGTATTTCTGCATGTAGGTGGTGTAGGTGTAGAACGCCAGCGTCCCGCCCATGGTCAGGCCGACCACGGTCAGCAATTCTTTCGGGTGGCGCAGCAAGGTGCGCATGGCGCTTTCCTTGGACTTCTCTTTCTTGGTGAACGACTCGGTTTCTTCCATGCCGCGACGCAGGTACAGCGCGACGATCGCGCACAGTGCGCCGATGGCGAACGGAATACGCCAGCCCCACGCGTACAGCTGTTCGGTGGTCAGCATGTTCTGCAGCACGATCAGCACGCCCAGGGCGATGAGCTGACCAGAGATCAGGGTCACGTACTGGAAGCTGGAGAAGAAGCCGCGACGTTCCTTGGTCGCCATCTCCGACAGATAGGTGGCGGAGGTGCCGTATTCACCGCCGACCGACAGGCCCTGCAGCAAACGGGCGAAGACCAGCAGGATCGGCGCGCCGATGCCGATGGTTTCATAGTTGGGGCTGAGGGCGATCAGCAGCGAGCCGAAGCACATCAGGTAGACCGAAGCCATCAGGGCTTTCTTGCGCCCGACCTTGTCGGCATAGAGGCCCATCAGCCAGCCACCGATCGGACGCATCAGGAAGCCCACGGCGAAGATCGCGGCGGTGTTCATCAGTTGCGCGGTGGTGGAACCGGCGGGGAAGAAGGTCTTGGCGAAGTACAGCGAGAAAGCGGCGTAGACGTACCAGTCGTACCACTCGACCATGTTGCCGACCGAGCCGCTGAAGATCGATTTGATCCGGCTGGCGGTGGTTCTTTCTTTGACGGGCGCGGCAGCCGACCCAAGGGGTAGGGCGTTGGAGTTATCCATTGAAGGATCCTTCGTTTAATTGTTTTTGTGGAGCGCGTAGAAACGCAGCCTGCAGGGGCTATAGCAGGAGCTGTGCCAACGGGGGGAGGGCCGGTTTAGAGGGGGCGGCAGGACTTTATGAGCGGAAATCCGCTTATGCCTGGATTGTGGTGAGCGGAAAGTCGCTCATTCAGGCTGATGGATAAATGTTGCCTGTGCGGGCCTCTTCGCGGGCAAGCCCGCTACCACAGTGGTCGGTGGTGTTCACACATTCTGTGTTCAGCACAAAACCCTGTGGGAGCGGGCTTGCCCGCGAAGAGGCCCGATCAGACACTGCAAAACTCAGCTGCCCGGAACAAACATCTCCCGACTCAACCCATGCCGCTGCAGCTTTTCATTGAAGGTGCGGCGCGGCAGTTGCAACTCTTCCAGCACCGCTTTCACATCGCCCTTGTGCCGGGTCAGCGCCGCGCGCAGGCATTGCGCTTCAAAGGCTTCCTGCTGCGCCGCGAGCGACTGGCCCGGGTCGATTCCTTGCACCGGCTCATCCAGCCCCAGCACCTGGCGCTCGGCGACGTTCGCCAGTTCGCGCACGTTGCCCGGCCAGTCGTGGCTGAGCAGGTGGCTCAATTGCGCACCGCTCAACGGCGGGAACGTGCGGCCGAGGCGCTGGGCAGCGCTGAAGGCGAACGACTCGAACAGCAGCGGAATGTCTTCGCGCCGATCGCGCAGCGGCGGCAGGCGCAGTTCGGCGACGTTCAGGCGATACGCTAGGTCTTCGCGAAAACGTCCGGCCCGGGCCTCATCCAGCAGGTCGGGTTTGGTCGCGGCAACAATCCGCAGATCAACGCGAATGCTCTGGTTCGAACCGAGGCGCTCCAGCTTCTGTTCCTGCAACACCCGCAGCAGCTTCACTTGCTGGGCCAGCGGCATGCTTTCGATTTCATCGAGAAACAGCGTGCCACCGTCGGCATATTCCAGCTTGCCGATGCGCTTGCCGGAAGCGCCGGTGAACGCGCCACTTTCATGACCGAACAGCTCGGCTTCGAACAACTGCTCGGGGATCGCCGCGCAGTTCAGTGCCACGAAGGGTTTGTCGGCGCGCGGGCCGAAATCATGCAGGCAACGGGCGATCAGTTCCTTGCCGCTGCCGGTCTCACCACGGATCAACACGTTGACCGGCAGCGCCGCCAGATCCAGCACTTGCCGACGCAAAGTCTGCATGCCACGAGACACGCCGAGCAGCGTGGCATCGAGTCTGGCGCGGTGGTCGGCCTGCTCGTGCAAGGCACGGTTTTCCAATACCAGCCGACGCTTGTCGAGCGCCCGGCGCAGGCTGCCGAGCAGGGTGTCCGGGCTGAACGGTTTTTCCAGAAAGTCGTAGGCGCCATCACGCATGGCTTCGACCGCCATCGGCACATCGCCGTGACCGGTCAGCAGAATCACCGGCAAATCGGCGTCACGTTTCTGCACTTCGGCCAGCAACTGCAGACCACTGAGCCCGGGCATGCGCACATCGCTGAGGATCACCCCGGGGAAATGCGCGGGCAGCGCGGCGAGGCAATCCTCGGCGCGGCTGAACAGCTGCACTTCGAACCCCGACAGGCTCAGCCATTGCTCGACGGCGCTGCGAATGCTGCTTTCGTCATCGACCACCATCACTGAGTTGAGCATCAGATGTGTGCCTCCAGATCGATCGGCAAGGTCAGGCTGAACACCGCGCCAGCCTCGCCATTTTCCACGCTCAGACGCCCGCCGGATTCATGCACGATGGCGAAGGATACCGCCAGCCCCAGACCCAGACCGTCACCCACCGGTTTGGTGGTGAAGAACGGATCGAACACCTGATTCAGGTGCTGTTCGGCGATCCCGCCGCCATTGTCGATCACGCTCAGGCGCCACAGTTGTTCGTCAGCGTCAAGACGGATTTCCAGACGCCTGCACGGTTTGCCCTGCATCGCATCGAGGGCGTTGCGCAGCAGATTGATCAGCACCTGTTCGAGGCGAATCGCATCACCCCGCACCCACGCCGGGCGCGTCAGGTGCAGCACCAGGCTGACCTGTTCGTCGCGCAGGCGCGCATCGAGCAATTGCAGCGACTGATCGACCACGGTCGCCAGATCCAGCCGTTCGCGCAGGCCGCTGGGGCTTTTGCGGGCGAAGGTTTTCAGGTGGCCGGTGAGCGATGCCATGCGCGTGAGCATGTCGTCCACCGGTTTGAGCGCCTTGTACGCATCATCGACGCGGCCATGCTCAAGCAGCAAGCGCAGCGTTGCGAGCTGCATGCGTTGCGCGGTCAGCGGCTGATTGATTTCGTGGGCCAGTGCGGCGGACATCTGCCCCAGTGCGGCAAGCTTGGCCGATTGCACCAGACCGTCCTGCGCAGTGCGCAGATCGCGGGTGCGTTCTTCGACCAGTTGTTCGAGTTCTTCGCGGTTGCGCTGACGGACTTTCGACAGGCGCCAGCGCTGATTGAGGAACAACAACAGAAACACCAGCGCCAGCCACACTCCGGCAGCGGCCAGCCCGGCGTTGCGCAAATCTTCGAAGGCCACTTGCGGGCGGCGCAACAGGTGCAGGGTCCAGCCTTCGGTGGTCAGCGGCAGCGATTCCCACAGGTAGTCCGCCGTGCCGTCCGGGCCTTCGACCCGGCGCAGGTCGCTGTTGTCGTCGAAGTGACGCAGGGACAAATGCGTCAGCGGAATCAGCGATTGTTTGTCGTACTGCCGCGTGCGCTTGATCTCGGCCATGTCGCGGCTGTCCAGCGGTCGCAACGAGCGATAGCGCCAGCCGGGCTGGTTGGCGATGAAGATGATCCCGCGTGCATCGCTGACCAGCAGCGTGTCGCTGCCCTGGCTCCACTCGCGCTCAAGCTCGGGGAACTCCAGCTTGACCACCATCGCGCCGAGGAACTCGGCATTGTCGCCGAGCACTGCGCTGGAGAGAAAGTAACCGGGGATGCCGCTGGTCACGCCCACCGCATAAAAGCGCCCACTGCCCTGCGTGCGGGTCTGGCTGAAGTACGGACGAAAACCGTAGTTGTGGCCGACGTAACTGCTCGGCAGACGCCAGTTGCTGGCGGCCACTGCGAGGCCGCTGTGATCAAGCAGCTCGAGGGTCGAGGACTGCGCCGCGCCATTGATCTGCTCCAGCTTCAGATTCAGCACGCTCTGTTGTTCAGCGCCCACCGGCCCGGCCAGCGCGCTGCGCAATTGCGGGTCCAGCGCCAGCACCGCGGGCAGGGCGCGGTAGCGGTCGATCAGGGTGTGCAGCGAGTTGGCATACAGCGCCAATTGCTGGCTGGCGCGGGTGGCGTCTTCCTCCAGCGCCTGACGTTCGGCGTGGCGGATGGCAAGCGTCGCGGCGATGGCCGCGCCGGCAATGATCAGCAGGGTGTACAACGACAAACGCAGGGTACGGGAAGTCGGCAGCATGCTGGGCTAATGGATAAGGGGACGGGCGGGCACGATAGCATGCGACGAAGTGGCTCGGCGCACTGTTCGAACGGCCTTCGACGTCACACGTACGTTTCGCCGGCAGAGACCCGCTGGATGTATTTCGTCCGCGGCTTGGGGATGGGTTTAAGCCTTGAATTCTCAGTGACTTTGCTCTGCAGTTGTTGCAGGCGATTGTTCACGTCTGCGGCGGTGTCGGGGGCGTCATCCATGACCGTTTGGGCTGTCCCCAGCACCTTGTCGATGGCGTCGAACGGGTCGAGTCCGCTTCTCAGGAGTTTGATGACCTCGCGTTGTTTGTCACCGGCAAGGGTCTGCAACTGGTCGTGGAACAGCGCCTGAATTCGCTCGGGATATTCGTTGAGGGTATTGGTCATGTTTTTGATGCTTTCCAGCAGCGCCGTGCCGCCATTGAGCAGATCAGTGGTGCCATCAACCACGCGGGTGACGGTATCACCGACGGTTTGCAGGCCATTCCTGAGTTCCTGGGTGCGCAGCGTTTGCGCGAGTTTCAAGCCTTTCTTGAAAAAGTAATAGCGCAGCAACGGGAAAACGACCGTGCCCGCCAGCATCCCCACACCACTGCCGATGGCATTGCCAACTCCTGGTACCGCGGTGCCTATAAGTCCACCGATGGCGAGCCCTTTCCCCGCACCGTAAAGAGCCGATTTGATGCCCTGCCGGGACTTGAGAAATTTGCCGAACGTCATGGTTTTGCGCAGGTCTTCGATGTCTGCGCCTTCGGGGATCAAATCGTCGAACTCGCGACTCAGGTTGTGTATTTGATCGGCCGCTGTTTTGGCTTTGTCGAGCAGGCCGACCGCTCGTTTGGCCAGATCGAAAATAACCTTGTAGGTGCCCGTCCGGTCGACATGGATCGTCGGGTTGTTGCCAACAAAAGCGTACAGGTTCAGTCCGTCCACGTCCCGGGCCGGATCAGCACTGATCCAGCGTTGCAGCCATGGCGCGTAATACCGCGCGCCGTAGTAGTACAAACCGCTGGCATCCATTTCCTTGCCCGAGTAACGGATCGTTTTGTAATCCGCTTCCACGGCTGAACGGGCTGCCCACCAGGCCGTGCCGCCGAAGGCGTAATAATGCTCCAGGCTGATCACGCCAGCGTGGCGGTCCAGTTCCAGCGAGCAGGATCCGAGGTGATCGTCGAGGCTGAAGCGCAGTTGATCGGTTTCGATATCCGCCGGTTGACCGCTGAGCCAATGCAGGCAACGGGCGCCGGGCAGCACGATGACATGCAGTTGCTGGCCGTCGCTGCGGCTGTGGATTTCCAGACCTGGCAGGTAACGCACCTCGCGGCGATCGGTGATCGACGGCGTATGCCTCAGCGTGCATTTGTAGACGCGCTCACGTTGGCTGTAGCGATAGATTTCATCGTCGTCGGGCAGGCCGTTGCTGTGTTGCAGCAGGGTGACGCGGGCCAGTTGATCGTAACTGTCCCACGCCAGTGGCAGGCCGCCGTGCTGCAGTTTCAGCTGGTTGCCGTGGCGGTCAAAGTAGTCGCCGAACACCGGTTCGGGGTCAGCGGGTTGGCAGCGCAGCCCCCGATTGCTGTCGGGAGCTATTTTCATCTGTTGCGTGAAGTTGTGGCCTTTGCGCACATGCACCAGCTCAACGAGGTTATTTCCCGCGTCATAGTGATATCGCTCGCTGTAGTTGAAACGCCGCCCCGGGTCGATGGGTTCGATCGGTTGCGGCAAACCTGGCGACTGTTGCGGGATCTGGCCTTCGAAGCCGCGACTTTCGCTCAGCCGATACAACGAGTCGTAGACAAAATGACGATCACCATCGACGCGTTGATTGGCAAAATACACCGTGGCCAGGGTGCGATCCTCGATACGCAGGACATTGCCGACCGGGTCATAGGTGTAGTGCAAGTCCTGCAGCGGTTTTTCCTGATCCTTGCAGGCCAGCTGATTCAGCAGGCGACCGTCAGCGGGATCGTACACGCGGCGGCTGCGCACACCATTGCCGGCCCGTTGTTCGAGCAGTTGGCCAGAGGCGGTGTACGTGGCAGCGTCGACCACCGGTTGTGCCGCGTCAGCCCCGGCTATCCACAGCGAAACCTGACATAACTGGCCGGCGACATCATAGCTCGAGCGTTGCCGGTGACCACCGGCGTCGGTGACTTGCACTACGTTGCCGTGCGCGTCGAAATCCATACGAGTGATGAAAGCCGCCGGCTCGCCCGACAGCGTACGGGTTTCACTCGCTGCCTTGCCCTGCAGGCTGTAGCTGTCGATCACCACCGTAGCGCCCGGGTCGGCGCTTTCGCTCAGTTCACCGCGCAGGTTATGCCCGGGGTCGGCATTGTGGTCGCCATAGGTGTAGCGCTCGACATCGACTTGTGCGTTTTCAGTGACGGCGATCATTCGCAGCAGCAGGTCGTGTTCATACTGCCAGTGGTTGCCGCGTTGGTCCCAGCGTTGCTGTTGCTCACCTGCGAAACCGGGCAGAACCAGTCGCCAGCCGGCGTCCACGCTTGCGACACGTAGCGGTCGAGCATCCAGCGTGTAGATCGTTTGCAGGTTGGGCAGCGACGCATTGTCGAACAGACGCGGGTCGCGCTGTGTCATCAACCGGCCAGCAGGATCATGCTGCTGTCGGCTGACGAGGGCCTGTGCCGCTTCACCTGCGGTCTGGCGCAAGTATTCCACCTGGCGCACCAGCAAGAGCCGAGGATCATGGCTGCGCAGGTGTGGGGTGTGGTGAAACAGCGACGCTGCCATGGTTCACTCTCGGTTGCTCTGTGAAGTCCGGCACTATGCCGCTTGCTGTTTCTGCACCAGATAGGCCGATACCCGACCCAGCAGATTTCTGGCGTGCTTGATGGTGGCTCGAGCAACGGTGACTTGCTGCTGCAGGTGGGCCAGATCGTTGTCGGTACGCTCCGGCATCTGGGCGATGCCGATCAGTTTTACCGGCGCGGGCGCCGCATTGGCCAACGTGTCGACGTGTTCCTGGAGGCTGGCCTGCTG
The DNA here is from genome assembly GCF_044753325.1 of Pseudomonas sp. NPDC088414. Classification (NCBI taxonomy): domain Bacteria; kingdom Pseudomonadati; phylum Pseudomonadota; class Gammaproteobacteria; order Pseudomonadales; family Pseudomonadaceae; genus Pseudomonas; species Pseudomonas sp. NPDC088414. The sequence continues at coordinate 169,948 of NZ_JBIVMY010000007.1, forward strand.
GCTGTCGAGGTAACCGGTCAACTCATCCAGCCGCGCGTTGAGAAGATCCAGATCTCCCTGCCCCCATGCGCCGTTGAGCGCTTCTGTGAGTTGGGCCATCTGGCGGGCGATGTTCAGGGACTGTTTCAGGTAGGGAATCTTGAGGTGTTTGCCCAAGACCCGAGCGGTGGTTTCCAGACCGATCTTCACCAGGCCCCCGGAAGTCTGCGGATTGAAACTTTCGAGGGTGCCCCTGAGCGAGTTCGGTGAAGCCTTGGCTTTTCCTTGCAGGCTTTTCAGCGAGAGCGCGGCCTGATCCGGCATGATCGAATAGCCGAGCGTGGTTTCTTCACCGATCTTGTCCATGATCTTGACGGACGCCTCTGCGGCAAAAATGGCCGCAACCGCTGACGTCACGGGCACCACAACTGGCGCGGCGGGACCGCTCAGGCTACCGAAGCCGGCGCCAACGGTGCTACCCAGTGCTCCGGCCTTGATCGCCACGGCAAACGTTGCCACGCTGAACAAGAGTTTTTTTGTGGCGGTCTTGTAAATGTCGCGAGTTCGCGTGAGGTTGTAGAGCTGATAGTTGACCTTCTGTAATTCACTGGTCATGTGAGTCAGCACGTTCGAGTACTCACTGATTTTCTGCTGTGCTTCGCTGGGCGTCTGCTCGGTGCCGCCGTTATCGGCATAGCGCAACGGGTTGTTGCTGACCATCGCGTACAGGTTCAGCCCGTCGACATCCCCTGCGGGATCGGCGCTGATCCAGCGCTGCAGCCATGCGGCGTAGTATCGGGCACCGTAGTAGTACAGGCCGCTGACATCCATTTCCTTGCCTGAATATCGAATGAACCGGTAACTCACTTCAATTTCCGAGCGCGTGGCCATCCATGCCGTGGCGCCAAACGGGTAGTAACCTTCTTGGCTGATCACTTGCGCCTGTTGATCAAGTTCCAGCGTACAGGAACCCAGATGATCGTCGAGGCTGTAGCGGATTTCATCGGGTTTCTGCTGTGCCCAATGCAGGCACCGGACATGCCCGATACCAATGTCCAGTTGAATGACGTGCAACACTTCACCGTTGTCCTTCGAGCGGATTTCCAGCCCGGGCAAGTAGCGGGTCTGCTGGAAATGCTCGCCACGAGAGGTGAAGGTCTCGTGGCGCTTGAACACTCTCTCGCCCTGGCTGTACCGGTAGTGCTCGGCATCGTGCCGGCCGTCCTCGCGGTGAATCAGGATAACGCTGGCCAACTCGTCACGAGTATTCCAGTGCAAGGTTTGCCCCGGTTGCAATGCTTGCAGGTTGCCGTGGCGGTCGAACAAGCGGTCGAATATCGGATCGGGATCGCCAGGCGTCCAGCGCACTCCACGGTTGCTCTGCAGATCGATCAGCATCTGGCGGGTCTGGCTGGCACCCGCCCGCACATGTTGCAGTCTGATCAGGCTGCCGCCAGCGTTGTACGCGTAGGTCTGGGTGTAGTTGAGGCGGTTGTTCGGGTCGCTCGGGTGTGGCAATCCCGGAGTGTCGGAGAGGGGCGCTTCGTCATGACCGGTCGCGCGGATCAAGCGGTATAACGAGTCATAGCCGAAGGTGCGGTGGCCGTCGATCAACTGGTTGGCGAAGTAAACCGGCTGAAAACAATGGTCGTCGATGCGTACGATATTGCCGACCCGGTCGTGGAAATATTCGAAGCTTTGCAGCATCGCACCGGCGTCCTTGCGGCAGATATGGGTGCGTAACCGACCGTTGGCCGGGTCATACGTCCAGAGGCTGCGCACGTGGTTGCCGAGTAGCTGTTCGATGATCTGACTGGCCGCGTTGTATTGCGCCTGGATCAATACCGATTGCCACTCGGTGTGACCCTTGAGTTGCAGGCGAACCTGCTGGAGTTGTCCGGCCAGACCGTACTGTGACTGCTGTCGATGCTGACCGGCATTCGTCTGCTCCAGTACTGCCCCCAGCGGACCGAATACACGTTGGTCGGTGAAGGTCTCGCCGTCGTGAAAAGTGCGGGTTTCAGTCTGTGACTGGCCGGACAGGGCATAGCTGTCGGTACGCAGCGTGACGGCGTGGTCCTTGTGTTCGAGCAACTGGCCGCGCAGGTTGTGCCCGGCATCCGCCGTAGCGTCGGCGTAGGTCAGTGCCTCGACTTCGGCCGCGTTTTCCTCGACGGTCATCAAGCGCAATTGCGGGTCATAGCTCATACGCCAGTGGCTGCCACGGGCGTCCCAGCGCTGCAGGGTTTGACTGTCAGATCCTGGCAGGCTCAGGCGCCAGCCGGCGTCGACGCTGACGATTTTCAGAGGGGCGCCGTCCAGACGGTAGGCGGTGGTCAGGCAGGGTAGAGGGAGGCGCGGGTCCCATTGTTCGATCAGGCGGCCGTTGGAGTCGTAGCGTTGGCGGGTGATCTGGGATTCGATTTCGGTGCCCGCCACCGCTCGCAGGTAAGCAACGTCTCTGACCGCCAGCCCTCTGGGATCGTGAGCCGACAAAGCAGGAGTACGCCAATGCACTGAAGGATTCATGCCTGAACCTGCGTGCAGTGATTCATTTCAGGCCGCTCTTTTCTGTTGCATGTGGGAAGACACTCTAGGCAGTAACTCAAGGACACGATTCATCTTGCCCAGCACGGCGGTTTCACTCTGCGCGAGACGGTGGCGGGTGCCCTGTGCCGTGGCTATGTTTTCTCGACCGAGACCTTCCAGCTCTTCCAGTGCCTGGTCCGACAGTTCCTTGCGGGAATTGAGGTAGTCGGCGACCAGTTCGATACCTTGTTCAACCAGATCCAGGTCGCGTTGCCCCAGCGAGTCATTGAGTGCTTCGGTCACTTCGACACTGAGACGGAAAAAGGCCAGGAGTTTTTCCAGATGAGTGCCGCCCGTTAACACATCAGCGGCTCCGATGGCGCCTGCAATCAATATTTCCTTGTTTCCGTCGATGCTGTCCGGGGCATATTTTGAGAACACGGATTTGATTCTCGACATCCAGCTTTTGGGTTTGGCTTCCTCGTTCAGACGACCCACTTCGTAATCTGCACTATCGGGCAAAAGCGCATAGCCGAAGGCGTTATCCTCGCCGAGTTTGTCGATCTGTGCGCCTGTAATGTCAGCGGCCAGTGCTGCGGTGCCTATACCAATGGCGATGCCTGTGACCGGGTTTAACGTCAGAAATGTTCCGGCGGCCGTACCGGCGGTAAACGCTGTAGCGGCGGTGATGGAGGAGGCCAGAACGTTGAGCAGGGTCAGGGCAGCCTTCTTGCCACTGGAGAGGTAGATATCCTTGACGGAGTTCAAGTGGTTGAATTGATAGATCGATTTATCCAGTTTGGTTGTGACGGTGGCGAGCAAATTTTCATAGTCCGCCACGACTGTTAATAGCTCGGATGAGGTTCGCTGGTGCCCCTGCGCATCGAAATAGCGCAGCGGATTATTGCCAACGAATTCAAACAGATTCAGCCCGTCCACATCCCATGCCGGATCCGCACTGACCCAGCGTTGCAACCACGTCGCGTAATACCGCGCACCGTAGTAATACAAACCGCTGACATCCATTTCCTTGCCTGAATAGCGCAGTGTCTTGTAGTCAACCTCGACAGCCGAGTCGGCGCTCATCCACGCGGTCGCGCCGAACGGGTAATAGCCTTCGTGACTGATCAGGCGTGCCTGCTGATCCAGTTCCATCACGCATGAACCCAGGTGATCATCGAGGGTGTAGCGCAACTGGTTGTCGGCAATACCCGGCGGTTTGCCGCTGAGCCAATGCAGGCAACTTACATGGCCTGAGCCGGCGGCGAGGCTGATGACGTGCAGCTCCTCACCGTTGTCCTTGCTGCGGATCTCCAGTCCGGGCAGGTAGCGCACCTCGTGGAAATGCCGGTTGGAACCGCTGTAGGTGTCATGGCGTTTGTAGACGCGCGCGCCCTGGCTGTAGTGATAGAACTCGGCGTCATCCAGGCCGTTTTCGCGTTGGACCAGGGTCACCGAGGCCAGTTGATCGCGGGCGTCCCAGCGCAGCGCCTGTCCCGGTTGCAGGGCCATCAGGTTGCCGTGGCGGTCGAATAGTTGATCGAAATCCGGTGCCGGATCACCTTCTTTCCAGCGCACACCGCGATTGCTTGCAGGGTCGATACACATCTGACGGGTCTGACAGGCGCCGTCGCGCACATGGCACAGTTGCGTCAGGTTGCCGCCGTGATCGTAGCGGTAGGTCTGCAGGTAATTGCGCCGGTCGTTGGGGTCGCTTGGCTGCGGCCGGCCGGGGAGATCGCCGGGGGCCGCATCGTCGTAACCGCTGGCGCTGATCAGGCGATACAGCGAGTCGTAATGGAACGCACGTTCGCCGTCGACCCGCTGGTTGGCGAAATGGCTGGGCGTGAACGCGTTATCGAGGATGCGTGTCGGGTTGCCGACCGGATCGTATTCATAGCTGATGTCCTGCAGGGGCGGCTGCGCACCTTTTTGCGCCCAGTGCCGCTGCAGACGCCCAGTGGCTGGCTCGTAGTCCCAGTAGCTGGCAATGCCATTGCCGGTCTGTTGTTCGATGATTTGTCCAACGGCGTTGAAGTGCGCGTCGAGCAACACGTCCTGCCAGTCGTGGTCGCCGGCCAGCAGCAGTTGCAACTGCTTGAGCTGGCCGGCGACGTCATAGCGCGATTGCTGGCGGTGGCCGCCGGCGTCGGTCTGCTCCAGCATCGCGCCCAGCGGGCTGAAATGGCGCTGGCTGACAAATACCCGGGCGTCGGCAAAGGTGCGGCTTTCGCGCAGTGGCTGTCCGGCCAGGCTGTAGCTGTCCAGGTGCAGGCTGCCGGACGGATCGACCTGTTCCAGCAATTGTCCGCGCTGATTGTGATCGGCCGCGGCACTGGCATCGGCATAGGTGAAGGTGTCGCCGAGCGGGTCGGCACTGTTGCTGATCGCCACCAGGCGCAGCAACTCATCGTAGCGGCTGCTCCAGTGCACACCGCGCGCGTCCCAGCGCTGCAAGGCTTGTCCGGCCAGCCCGGGCAGGCTCAGGCGCCAGCCGGCATCCACGCTGCTGACCTTGAGTGGCTGGCCGTTGAGGTCATGAATGCTGATAACGCTGGGAGCGCTCAGGCGCGGATCGAACTGTGCCACCAGACGCCCGGCACTGTCGTGCTGTTGGCGCGTTACCAAAGCCTCGGCAGTCGCATCGGCCAGTGCGCGCAGATAGGCAACCTGACGCAACGGCAAGCCGCGACCGTCGATCACGACGAGCGACGGCGTGCGCCGATGGAGGTTGGCGCTCATCAGTGCAATGTCCGCGGCAACGCCGATTCCGGCTCAGCGGAGTCGTCGGTGTCGTTGAAATCATGTTTGGTCTGATACCACGGATGGTAGCCCTCGAGAGAAAAATAGCCCTTGGCGTTGATCAGCTTGACCGGACGCCCGAGCGGGTCATGGAACAGTTGATCGAAATAGCCGTACCGTCGCAGGGATTGATCATTGACGTAGCCATGGTTGTCGGCAAAAAACGGCCGGAACTGCCGAATCGCCAGACCCTTGTTGTTGTATTCGACCCGGGCACTGACCCGCCAGCGCGACTCGGCGTGCTCCTCGCGCAACTGCCCGCGATCGACGATCAGCGCGCCATCGGCGGCCACCGCATAGGCGTTTCCGGGCTCGACCCGTTGCAGGGTTTGCAACGCGCGGCCAAAACCATCCACGTAGCTGATGATGATCTGCACTTGGGCCGCCACGGAGTCGTCGGGGTAGCGGTCGGCGCTAAGCGTCACACTGTGCACCGGTGTGCGTGCAATTGTGCTGATGAGTTCGCGCAGGGCCTGTTCGGCGGGTGTCGGCGACGTCAATTGCGCCAGCCGCCGTCGCGCGCTGGTGCGAATGTGCAGGCTCGGCAACATGTAGCCGCTGGCCAGCCATTGCTCAAGCAGCGTGGTGTGGACCTGCGGCGGTAGTTGTCCCATCCAGCTGAACAAATCCTTGCGCAAGGTGCTGGCCGCTTTTTGCACGGCCGCTTGTGGGTCGGCAATGGCCTGATCCGGGTGTGGATTCTCAGGGCGAAGGTATTCGCTGAGCGGGCGGAAACCGGCGGCAATACCATTTTCGGTGCCATGGAAACTGGTCGCCAACGGTTGGCCCGAGGGTTCGTAAAGCGCTTCCTGAATGTTCTCGTTGGCATCGATGATGCGCACCGGCTGCAGGGCGTGGTAATCGTATTCGCAGCGGGTGATGCAGCCATCCGGCAGCTCGACGCTGATGACCAGCAGGCGATACTCGTCGTACTGCGCCTTGGTCCAGCCGTGGCTCAAGGTTTCGCGGTATTCAAGTACCTGGAAGAAATCCTTGGCAGCGGCGTAATTCGCGTAGTTGTAGTGCGCCGACCAGAGGCTTTCTGCGTCCGCGTTTACCGCTGTGTCTTCGAACAGCAGCGGCATCGGTGTGTAACCGATTTGCGCCAGCTCCTGCAGGATATCGAACGGGGGCGGTAAAACGTCGTAGGCGGCAAGGGCCGTCTGGTCAAACTGCGCCAATTCCATCGGCGCGGTCAGCGCTTCGAAGTCGGCTGAGCCGTCGGGCAACAAGCTGCCATCTATCGTTTTGTAATAGCGCTGTACGGTTTGCCCGGTCAGCACCCGGAGGGCGTTCCACTCGGGCGAGTGAACATGCTCCTTGAGTAAATCCCATGTCACTTGTTGCGGACTGAGGCCCGATGGCAGATCACCTTTGGGCATTACCAGCGCGTTGCTGCGCTGCTGCCAAGGCAGGCCCAGTCGCCATTCATAGAGCTTCTCTTCCAGATCAATCGCACGCGCGCGCGTTTCGTTGAGATAAAAAAATTGCTGTGCCGGGTCATGTGCGTCCCGCCACCACTGTTGTTCGTCGGGGTCGCTGAACGGCGGCGGATCGCCGGGCAGGCGCCGTCGCGCGTAACTGATGGTCAGGCTGTGAATGGCGTGGCCGTACTGGCTGCTGTTGAGCAAAACTTCATGACGGCACAGCGGATCGTCAATGAAACCATCGTATTGATAGCTGAGCTTTTCCAGGGTCTGTACCAGCAGCACGCCTGCCGACGCAGGCAGAGCGGCGGGCCGGACATCTCGCACCAGATAGCGAAACTCCTCTGCCGCGTAAAGCCGTGCAGTGGCTGGCTCGTCAGTGCCGGTCCAGGTTTCGATGCGGGCGACGGCGCCAACCAGTGCACGAGCGATTTTATAGCGTACCTCCTCGCCGTCTGGCGTTACCGGTTCATCGCATTCGTCACCGGGGTGATAGCGGCTGAAGACTGTTGGTCGCAAGTCAACGGCATCACTGTCACCGTCGTAATAGCCGCGTCTTGGCCGATCCATCGCCTGCCCGGTCAGGTACCAGGTACAGACGCGCACCGGGGCCGTGAAACCGACCTCGTCATCGCCCGTGGCACTTTCACTGTCGGTCTGCTGCAGGTGACCGAAACCGCGGAATTCACGCTCGACGCTGTCGTAGACACCTTCGCGAAAGAGGCACGATTGCGTCAGGCAGTTACCGGTGATTTCATCCAGCTGGCGTTGCCGGCTGACCACTTGAATCGCGAACGGTAAATGGCACACCGGTATTTCGTCGGGATGATCGGTAAGCAATTGCTGCTTTTCGTCCAGCCATTCCTGGGCAGAGCTGCGATAGACCACCTGCGTGGCGCAACCCATGTTGTTATTGCTAGCGGTCAGCAAGTAAGGCTTGGCCGCGACAAAGTCGTAACGCCAGTGCTGCGCAGTCATGTGCGGCACCGTCAGGATCAGGCTGGCACAACCCAGGCCTTGCAGGTCGGCGAAAGTGACCTGACACAGACGGTCGTAGCTCACACCTTCCGGCCACGGTACGAAGACAGGCGTTTGTTCCAGCCCATTGCCGCCGCGATTGAGATAGATCTCGAACCCGGCAGTTTTCAGATAAAACAAGGCCGGCGCACCAGAGCCGTCGATATCGGCGATCCGCACTTGCTCGACGTTGAATTCGTCATACCGGAAGGGCAGGGCACTGATCACCCGGCCTTCGCCGAATTTGCCATGCCCCAGATTGGGCCAGCATTTGATTTCGTCGTGCCGGATCCGGCACAGCTCGCTCATGTCACTGCCTAGCATATTGCCCAGAAGCACCAGTTCTGTGGGGGCGTTGCCGAACAGCGGCAAACTGTCCTCATCGTTTTCGCGAAGCACGTCTTCGGCGCTGGAAAAACCCTGTTCCCGTTGGTTGGCATACAAACGCACCGCGCGCGGGCCGATCAGTGCCAGCGAGTTGAGGCCATCGCCGACCAGGTCGCCGAGCTGCGAAAGCGTGTTGAAAAACTCCAGCGGCATGCCGGTAAACGCGATGAACGGCGCCCAGCAGCGGTCAGCATTCAACGTGCGATACCCGCTGCTGCCCGGCAGGGCAGCGATCCAGTCCAGCCGCCCGTTGCCGGTCAGGTCGAGCAAGAACTGCTGGGCGGCGTCGTGCCTGGCCACCGGGATCTGCTCAAGCTCGGTCCAGGACGCGTAGGTGATGGCGTCTGACCCCGACGTTGCTCGCAGCGGTTCGCGGTAGTACCAGCACTGATCGTAGCGGCAGAGAAATCCCGGTACACCTTCGCCGTACAGATCCACGCACTGATAAAACTGCCCATCCTCAATACCCGGCATGGTGTCTTCGGCGAACATCCGGGTCGGGGTTTGATTGATCTCGAAGGGTGAGTAATCAAACTCCACCGGCGGTGTCGTCTCCAGCGCGCCGCTGGCATCGAAGGCTTGATAGTGAGCGGCGGTGATCCGGTTGTAAATCCACGGGTCAGAGAGCGACGGGTATTCCAGCAGCAACCGTCGCACCAGCAGCGGATCCTCACCGGCAGGCCGCGAGAATTTATGGAACATCAGGATCTGCCGGCACAGCCGCCGCGTGCCCAGCTCGAAACCCTGACCGAAGGTGGAAAACGGATCCCGGCGTTTATCCCAGACAGCCAGACTGTCGCCACCGTACACCGGGGCCTCTGTCAGTGAACGGGTGCGCTCGCCGTAGTCGAACAGCAAATGAAAATGCCAATCCAGTTCGGCCGGATCGTCGATGGTCCAGCTATACAAATGCTGGCTGGCTGTGACGTTGCCATAGAACACCGCGCGCACGTAGCGCTGGGCGCGGTAGTCGTGAACAGGGTCGGGGTCCTGATCATCGGCCAGGTAGTCGAAGCAGATGTGCTCGCCATGCGGGTTCATGCTTTCGCACAGCAGCCAGCTGCCGACGCGCAGTGGATTGTCCGGATCGGCGCGGCGCGACGCGCTGGTCTTGCCGTACACCTGCAAGGAGCCGTCTGCGCCGTGGATCAGCCAGAAAGGTGGCTCGGCTGCCGTTTTGGTTGCCCGTTGCCAGCGCTCGCGGAGCGCAAAGTCACCTTCTACCCGAGGCCAGTAACGCACCACGTTGTGATAGCCGACGTCGATTCCGTTAAAGGTTTTTTCAAGGCGCGACTTCGGCTTGCCGTCGTCGTCGAGTTCGGGCTGCCACACTTCACCGTCATCACCGATGATTTCATCGAGATCGCTATACCGCGGCACGCCTTTTTGCGTACGACGGCTGATCTGTCCAATACCCAGGCTCCAGCCGATGCCGAACGGCCCGTTGCCGGCATGACTGCTGTAAGTCAGCGCCAGTTGCGGATCCCAGCCGCGTCCGGCGGACAGGGGCAGTGGCAGTTCAAAGGAAGCCGCGCCAGTGGCGCCAACTGCCCCCCAGCTTTTGCCGATCGTGCTGATCGACGCGCTGCTGGCGATGGAGGGGGTGATGATGCTCAGCTCTTGATCAGCCATGGTCGGATCCATTGCGTACGCGAAGTACGTGCGTGGACAGACGCTAGCAACAACTAGCTATTTCGTAACCTGTCAGATGTGACAGGTGCCAAAGAGCCATTAATGTGCAGGGTGTCCCGCACGGGACAGGCGGGCACAAAAAAGGCCGGCCCGTCATACGACGGGCCGGCCTTTTTTACAGCTGCGAAACGCTTACTGCACTTCTACCGCCAGGCTTTCGGCGATCTTCTGCTGCCAGATCGCCGGGCCGGTGATGTGTACCGACTCACCGTTGCTGTCTACCGCGACGGTGACCGGCATGTCCTTGACCTCGAACTCGTAGATCGCTTCCATGCCCAGCTCGGCAAAGGCCAGCACCTTGGACTTCTTGATGGCCTGGGCCACCAGGTAAGCGGCGCCGCCGACGGCCATCAGGTACACGGCCTTGTTGTCCTTGATTGCTTCGATGGCGGTCGGGCCACGCTCGGATTTGCCGATCATGCCCAGCAGACCGGTCTGCTCAAGGATCTGACGAGTGAACTTGTCCATCCGCGTCGCGGTGGTCGGGCCAGCCGGGCCCACCACTTCGTCACCCACCGGATCAACCGGGCCGACGTAGTAGATGAAGCGACCTTTGAGATCCACCGGCAGGGTTTCGCCCTTGTTCAGCATCTCGACCATGCGCTTGTGCGCAGCGTCGCGGCCGGTGAGCATCTTGCCGTTGAGCAGGACGGTTTCGCCCGGCTTCCAGCTCTGCACTTCTTCCGGGGTCAGGGTGTCGAGGTTGACGCGACGGGCCGACGGGCCGGCTTCCCAGACGATTTCCGGGTAGGCGTCCAGCGATGGCGCTTCCAGCGAGGCCGGGCCAGTGCCGTCGAGCACGAAGTGCGCGTGACGGGTGGCGGCGCAGTTCGGGATCATGCACACCGGCAGGGAAGCGGCGTGGGTCGGGTAGTCCATGATCTTCACGTCGAGCACGGTGGTCAGGCCACCGAGGCCCTGGGCGCCGATGCCCAGCTGGTTGACCTTCTCGAACAGCTCAAGGCGGATCTCTTCGATGCGGTTCTGCGGGCCACGGGCTTTCAGTTCGTGAATGTCGATGGATTCCATCAACACTTCTTTAGCCATCACCGCGGCTTTCTCGGCGGTGCCGCCGATGCCGATGCCGAGCATGCCCGGTGGGCACCAGCCGGCGCCCATGGTCGGAACGGTCTTGAGCACCCAGTCAACGATCGAGTCGGACGGATTGAGCATGGCCATTTTCGACTTGTTCTCGGAACCGCCGCCCTTGGCCGCCACGTCCACTTCCACGGTGTTGCCCGGGACGATGGAGTAGTGGATGACTGCCGGGGTGTTGTCCTTGGTGTTTTTGCGAGCGCCCGCCGGGT